>CAYPHX010000050.1:0-9634 GCA_964410635.1 uncultured Erysipelothrix sp.
AAGCATGCTAGAAATCCTACAGCGAGGAATAACAAACTTAATCTTTGATTTTTTTTCATATAAACACCCTCTCTAGAGTTCCTTATACTTATATATAACATGATAGATCCCTCAAATGTCTACTATATATCCTTGAAGTAGTACCGGTTTAGACTAGTTTGCGCTTAATAACGCATAACAAATCAAAACACGTGAAATATAGATGCTTTATATTGAAGTCATCTAAAACATATGATATTATTAAGAAGCTTGATAACTGGGGAGTACGTACCTCAAACGGCTTGCTCGGTTATGAAGGACTTTTAAGAAAGGTGAGGAATAAAATATGTCAATGTTATCAAAAGATGAGAGAACAGCAATCATTAAAGATTTTGCTCGTAACGAAGGCGATACAGGTTCTGTAGAAGTTCAAGTTGCAGTTTTAACGGAAGAAATCAACCGTTTAACAGTACACATGAAAGAACACAAGAAAGACTTTCACTCAAACCGTGGACTATTAAAGAAAGTTGGACGTCGTCGTAACTTACTTACATACCTACGTAATGAAGATGTCGCACGTTACCGTGACTTAATTACACGTTTAGGCCTAAGAAAATAAGCCAGACTTAATTATGTACTGAAGAGCAGCAATGCTCTTTTTTTATTTATCAAAAAAAGGAAAAAGAATATATGAAGATAGTAAAAAGAATTTCATGGTTCATTAAAGAAGAAAAGTGGTCATACTTTATTGGGATATCATCTTTGGCTGCGATTGCTTTCTTCAACTTACTACCACCCAGGATTATGGGTTTAATTATCGATAAAATTGTAGCTCAAGAATTAACACACAAAACATTATTGTTCTATGTTTTCAGCTTATTTGCTATGGCATTGATTGTTTACTTAATGCGATACTTATGGCGTGTTTATATCTTTGGAACATCTTTTCGTCTTGAAAGAAAGATGCGCTTAAGTTTATTTGAACACTTCACAAAGATGTCTCCAATATTCTTTCAAGAATATAGAACAGGAGACCTGATGGCACATGCTACAAATGATATACGTGCCATTCAACGTGTTGCAGGTAATGGTGTCCTTCAGTTTGCTGATGCACTGTTTACAGGCTCATTTGTCTTACTAGCAATGATATTTACCATCAGCTGGAAACTGACTTTAGTTGCAATATTGCCTATGCCAATCATGATCATTGGTTCAAAGAAATTGGGTAATAAATTGCATAGAGCATTTGGAAAATCCCAAGCATCTTTCTCGGATTTAAATAACCGTGTTCATGAATCTATATCGGGTATTAAAGTTACGAAGACATTTGGTCAAGAAGATAAAGAAATCTTGAAATTTAAAGATGAAACAGAAAATGTATACCAAAAATATATGAAAGTAACATATTACGACACACTTTTTAATCCCTTAATTATGGTAGTTGTAACATTAAGTTATGTCTTAATACTTACAACGGGAATTTACTTAATTAAAACAGGTGAAATTACAACAGGACTTCTCAGTACCTTTGTTGCATATGTCCATACCTTAATATGGCCAATGATGGCGATTGGATTTCTTTTTAATACGATTGAAAGAGGGAATGCTTCATTTGATCGTATTGAGAAACTTATGGCAATGCCAGAAGATATTGTGAACTTTGATAAAGTCTCACTCAAATCATTAGAAGGTAATCTAAAGTTTGATATCAATAAGTTTACCTATCCGGATACACCTGACAAAGTAATACTACAAGATATTCATTTTGAATTAAAAGAAGGCGAAACCTTGGGTATTGTTGGGAAAACGGGAAGTGGTAAAAGTACACTTATCAAGCTATTATTACGTGAGTATGATGGCTATGAAGGTTCAATTACTTATAACGATGAAGATATTAAAGATATCAATCTAACACAACTTAGACATGCTTTAGGTTATGTACCACAGGATAACTTTCTATTCTCTATGTCTATCTTAGATAATATTAGATTTGGAAAACCAGAAGCAACTCTTGAAGAAGTTAAAAAAGCTGCAATGATTGCTGGAGTCCATGATGATATCATGGGATTCAATCTACAGTACGATACTTTAATGGGAGAGCGCGGTATCTCACTATCAGGTGGTCAAAGACAACGTGTATCGATTGCGCGTGCCTTGTTGATGGAATCCAATGTTTTAATACTTGATGATTCCTTATCTGCAGTTGATGCAAAAACAGAAGAAATTATTTTAGAAGGATTAAAAAACAACCGTCACAATCAAACAAATATTATTCTTGCCCACCGCCTCAGTGCATTAAGTCATGCTGATTTAATCATAGTGCTGGATGAAGGTCGGATCATAGAGCGTGGAACGCATGATACATTACTAGAAGATGATGGTTGGTATGCCATGATTTATCATCAACAAGAATTGACAAGGGAGCGTGAAACAGATGGAAAATAATTACGAAACACTTTCCTTTACGAAACAAATGCAAGTCTTAAAACGACTTGTAAAATCCTTAAAAGTCCATAAAAAATCATTAACCTTTGCTTTTGGTATTGTACTGGTTGCTGTCTTCTTCGATTTGATGGCACCATTGATTCAAAAGAATATTATTGATAACTACGTATTAAAAGGTAATTTTGATACAGGCAAGATAGCAAGTCTTATTGCACTGTTTGTTGTCACAAATTTACTTTATACATTCTTTAATTACTTAGGGACGGTGACATTCCATCGTATTGGTAATCGTATAACACAACAAATGCGAAATGACTTATTTGAAAAACTACAAAACATGGGAATGCGTTACTTTGATCAAACACCGGTAGGAAGTTTGGTGAGTCGTGTTACCAATGATACAGAAGCTGTACAAGATATGTTTGTTAACGTTCTTTCAGTACTCATGATAAATACGATTGTAATTATTGGAATATTGCTTGTCATGTTTAGACTTAATAGAACATTAGCTATTATCAGTGGTCTTTTTATCCCTATTGGTTTTCTATTCATATATATTTATCAGCGCGTCAGTACAAAGTATTACCAACGCGCAAGAGAAAAGAACTCACAAATTAATACAAGGCTTTCTGAGAGTATTTCAGGGATGAAGATTATTCAAGAGTTTAATCAACAAAAGCGTATGATTGATGAGTTCTCAGAATTGAACAATGAATACTACGAAGCATCACTTAAGAATATGAAGATCGATGGTTTACTACTATCACCTATCATTCATGTTTTAACTGCAATATGTCTTGCGATTATGATGTATATTTCAGGGGTTGAAACGATTAGAACAGGTGTCATATCCATTGGGTCTATGATGGCCTTTGTTGAACTGATTTATCGTTTATTTGATCCTATGTTTCAAATTATGGATCGCCTATCAATTTATCAACAAGCCATTGTTGCGGCAGATCGTGTCTATACAATTATGGATCATGAAGAAATTACTCCACAACAAAACCAAAATGCCAACGCGACGATTACAGATGCTAAGATTGAATTTAGAAATGTCAGTTTCTCTTATGATGGTGTTCATAAAGTACTAAACAATATCTCATTTGTGGTTAATCCTGGTGAAACATTGGCCCTTGTAGGTCATACAGGATCAGGAAAAAGCTCAATTATTAATGTAATGATGCGCTTTTATGAATTTTATGAAGGGGAGATCTTAATTGATGATGTGTCCATCAAAGATTACCCCATTAAAGAACTAAGAGAAAAGATGGGACTCGTCTTACAAGAGCCATTTATCTATTATGGTGATATCAATGACAACATTCGTTTACTTAATCAAGATATAACGGATGAACAGATTATTGAAGCAGCTAAGTTTGTTCAAGCGGATACTTTTATTGATCAGCTTGAAAACAAGTATGAGACAGCAGTGATTGAAGAAGGGGCCTCATTCTCAACTGGACAAAAGCAATTAATCGCTTTTGCAAGAGCAATTGTTGTGGATCCTAAAATACTGATTCTAGATGAAGCAACAGCTAATATCGATACTGAAACAGAAGGTCTTATTCAAAAAGGCTTAGAGAGAATTAGAGAAGGGCGCACGACATTAATGATTGCCCATAGACTCTCAACAATTCGTGATGCGAATCAAATCTTGGTACTTGATCAAGGACGCATTATTGAGTCTGGTACCCATGATACTTTAATGCAAGATAAAGGTGTCTACTATGGTATGATTGAACTTCAAAAAAATGCCATGGAAATTGAATAAAAAGAAATGAAAAACGACCCTAAGTATAACTGAGTTATGCCTAGGGTCGTTTTATTATGTCATAGTATTAAACTTATCTTAACTTAAGTAGAAGATCAATCGCATCTTCCGCTCCTTCAATACGAAGGTTATTACTTTCTTCTATTGTACTGATTAAATTCTCTGTAGCAGTCAGTGTGATAACACGCTCAACACTTGATCTGACAGCACTGAGTTGTGTCAGTATTTCCTTACATTCTCTTTCGTCTTCCATCATCTTCAAGACACCATTAAGTTGTCCTTGAAGTCGTTTAACGCGGTTGAGTATATCTTTGTTGCATTTCATATTTAGTGCTCCTGGGTGTCTTGTGCATTGATGACACTATAGTATGTATAGCCACCATCTAAGTTATACACTTCATAGCCTAAGTTCTTAAGGATTCTTTCTGTGTTATAGCTTGTGATAGATGTTTGGCAATAGACTAATATTTTCTTATCTTTATCAATCTCTTCAAGTCTATCATTAATTTCTACTAAAGGGATATTTATTGCACCTTTTATGTGTCCATTGTTGAACGAAAATTCTGGTCTGACATCAATGATTTGCGTTGAACTTTTCAAGCCTTCAACTTCATGCCACTGACGTGATTCTGATAAGTTTAACTTTTCATTCTCTGCAGCATAACCTGCCATATTAATGATGTCTTTTGCAGAACCAAATGGCGGTGCATAAGCCAGTTCTAAATCTTGTAAATCATCTACTTCATAGCCTGCTTTGATTGCAGTAGCTAAGATATCGATACGTTTATCAACACCTTTTTGTCCTAGTGCTTGGGCTCCTAGAATTTTTCTACTGTCTTTATCATAGATAACTTTCAGTTGGATTGGTGTTGCATTAGGGAAGTATGAAGCATGATCATTTGAACTGAGGTGAATAACTTGGTAGTTAAATCCATCTAACTGTCTTTCATTAAGACCTGTACTTGCGAAACTTAAGTTGAAAAGTCTTAAGATTGAAGTACCAATGGACCCTTTGTTTCGTTTGTTAAAGCCTGAGAGTATATCAGCAAGTTGTCTTCCTTGTCTATTCGCAGGACTTGCAAGAGCAATCATGGTGTCCTTGTTGTTGATGGGGTTGTTTACAATAATCGCATCTCCAATGGCATGGATATTTTTATCTGATGTCGTAAAATGATCATTAACTACAATACCATTTCTTATCCCCAGCTGAAGTCCTGCTTCTTGAGCAATTTGAGTATCGGGTATGACACCAATAGACATAATAACAAGTTCTGCATCAATCTTTGTACCATCTTCTAAAATGGCTTTTGTAGCTTCAAACTCTGTGACACTTGTTTCCGTGTAGACATTGACACCATTACGAATCAATTCATTTTCAGCAAACTTTGCCATTTCAATATCTAAGGGTCCTAAAACTTGTGGTGCTTTCTCTACAACAGATACATCTAATCCACGATGTTTTAGACTTTCTGCCATTTCTAGACCAATAAATCCTGCACCGATAATAATCGCACTTTTTGGATTTTCTTTTTCTATATATGCTGTAATTTTATCAACATCTGGAATGTTTCGTAATGTGAAGATTCCAGGATGTGAATCAGCATTTTTAATATCTAAGTAGATTGGTTTTGCGCCAACAGATAAAATCAATTCATCATAATTGATTGTTTCTAGTCCGTTTTTATTTTTAACTTCTATTTGATTCTTTTCTTTGTCAATACGAATAACTTCATGCTCTACTCTAACATCAAGATTGAACTTAGCTTCCAGTTCAGTTTGTGATGTCACAATAAGGTCACTTCTTTCCTTAATTTCTTGACTGACATAGTATGGTAAACCACAGTTTGCGAAAGAAACATAAGGTCCTTTATCTAATACAATAATATTATGATCTTGATTGAGTCGCCTGTATCGAGTAGCAAAACTCATGCCCCCTGCAACGCCTCCTACAACAACAATGTTCTTACTCATATGCCATCATCCCACCTTTGATGTTGATTGCATCTATGCCTTGACTTCTTAAGTGTTGAACAACAACTTTAGATGTCATGCCTGAAGTACATGTGACGTAGACTGTTTTATCCGTTTTAAAGTTTTCTATTTTTGAAAAAGGAACATTCTTTGCGCCTTTAGCATGATGTCTTTTGAAATCTTGAGGTTCTCTCACATCGATAATTTGATCATTTTCTTTTAACTCTCGCCATTTAATACTTGGTACTTTTCTAAACATAATAGTTCCTCCTGTGTAACTTTTTAAACTATACCCCCTGGGGTATCTTTGTTGCAAGTGATATACTCTTATTATGTTTTGAAACTATAGCAACAGATGAATCTAAAAGACCTATTGTTGTTTATAAATTCTATAGAAGAGTCATAAGACAATCGGTGAATTTTGGATTAGTCCCGCTTTATAAGGAAATATGGTAAAATGAAGTTAACTGAAAAAAATGATTCTAAGATTTTATAGAACATCAGGTATATAAAAGGGGAGAAATTATAATATGAAAAATAAAGCTACGAAGATATTAGCCATTCTATCTACGCTTATTACACTTGTAGGGATCTATATAATTATTAAATTAAATGTTTTACCAACAAAATTATTAATAATTGTATTAGTGGTCATCCTGTCCATCTTGGGACTATTGCTATACTTAAGTCTTGTCAAGAAGAGTAAAGTATCTAAGGTATTCTTAGTACTATTGGCGATTTTAATGGCAGCCATGGTACCTTATGCAAGTAAACTGGACTCGACATTAAGAAAAATGACAAACCATAATGTTGAAACTCAAAAAGTATTGATATTGGTTGATAAAGAGGCATCTTTTGCATCGATTGAAGATGTTTTAGATTTACCATTTGGATCCAATACGGGTGTTGATGATTTTCTAACAACAAAAACTGTTGAAAAGATTGAAGAAGAGACAGGGCAAAAAGTAAATATTTTAAGATATGATGACTTTAGTACATTGTTTGATGACTTTAGTAAATCAATGCCTCAAGTTATGATGCTGAATGAGAGTCATATAGAAACAATCACTGAAATAGAGCCAGACTTCATGGATACAGTTAAGATTATTAAAGAATATGATATAGAGATTGAGATTGATCAAAATCTTGACACAAATACCAGTACTGATACCTTTAGTATTTACATTTCGGGATTGGATTTTGCGGGTGATATCTCAGGTACGCAAAGAACTGATGCGAATATTGTTTTAACAATTAATCCATTGAAAAATCAAATATTAATGACATCAATCCCACGAGATACTTTTATTGTAAGAGCAGATAATGGTCAAAAAGATAAACTCTCACTAGTAGGGAATTCAGGTATGAATACCACAGTAAAAACAATAGAAAACTTCTTACAAATGGATATTGATTATACACTGAAGGTGAATTGGTCATCCGTTGTTAATGTTGTGGATGCTTTGGGTGGTGTTGAAGTAAACTCGCCTTTCAATTTTAAATCGGGTCCTTATTACTTCACTAAAGGAGTCAACAAACTGGATGGAGAGAAGGCACTAGCCTATGTAACCAATCGTAGTAACTTACCCGGAGGTGAAGAATCTCGTGTTGAAAATCAACAGATACTTTTAAAAGCAATCATCAACAAACTTATTTCACCAAGTATCATCACCAATTACCACTCATTCTTAGATGCAGTTTCAGATAGTATTGAACTTAATATGCCTAACAAGCAGTTAAATAACCTCATTAAGAGTCAAATAGATTCTATGAAACCTTGGGAAATAACAAGTATTCAAGTCATTGGAGATGTCTTTGATAGCTGGGATACATATAGTTTAAAAGGCAGATACCAAGTTGTAAAAGAACCCAGAGTTGAGATACTTGAGAAAGTTCAGACTATGATTGATATGATGGAAAAAAATGAAGATATCAGTAATATTTCTTTGGAGTAGTATTCACTAATTTAAGTTGTATCATTTGAATCTTATAAAAGACTCAATCAGAGTGTTATCTTATGGCATATTGAGGTTCATGATAAAAGATTCTTGATGATAAACCAATCGTCTACACTTGATATGATCTAAATATTTCCAATATTAAATATAGAATTATACTTTTATATTAGCTAAAAATGTAAAGCGTTGAATAATTAGGTGTAAAGCACGTTAAAGTGTGGTAAAATGTACTAGAAAACAGAGGTGGAAATATGAGTAAGAAAGTATTTAACCTGGATTTTATCGGTAGTAATTTAACCGTTGAAACAGGTGAAATCGCGAAACAGGCTGGAGGGTCTGTTCTAGTCCGTTATGAAGATACTGTAATTTTGTCTACTGCAACAGCAAGTAAACAAGCGAAAGATTTGGACTTCTTTCCTTTAACAGTACTATATGAAGAAAAATTATATTCTGTCGGTAAAATTCCAGGAGGATTTTTACGACGTGAAGGTAGACCCAGTGAGCATGCTACACTGACATCACGTTTAATTGACAGAACCATTCGTCCATTATTTGCGGATGGATTTAGAAACGAAGTACAAGTTGTGAACACTGTATTATCAGTTGATCATGACTACACACCAGATATGGCAGCAATGTTTGGGGCATCTTTAGCACTATGTGTTTCAGATATTCCATTTAATGGTCCAATCGCAGGTGTTACAATTGGTTTAATTGATGATGAACTTGTCATTAACCCAAGTGTAGAAGATATGAAACGTTCCGTAATGCACTTAGTTGTTGCAGGTACAAAAGACGCAATCAACATGGTTGAAGCGGGAGCAGAAGAAGTATCAGAAGAAAAATTCTTAGAAGCAATGATGTTTGGTCATGAGTATATTAAACAGTTATGTGACTTCCAATTAGAAATTGCAGCTGCAGTTGCTAAAGAAAAAGTCGAAGTTAACTTATACGAAGTACCAGAAGAAATCGTCAATGAAGTAAATGAACTCGTAGAATCAGATCTACGTAAAGCAGTTGCAATTGAAGGCAAACTTGCACGTTACAATACAATTGATGAATACAAAGCAAAAGCTATCGAAGCATTTGAAGCTAAAGAATATGAATCAGATAAAGAAAAAGCACAAGTTTTAAAATATGTTAAAGAAGTAACAGATGGTATTGTTGAAGATGAAGTGAGACGCTTAATTGCTATTGATCACATCAGACCTGATGGACGTGCACCAAAAGAAGTGCGCCCATTAGATTCACAAATCGACATATTACCAAGAGTTCACGGTAGTGCACTGTTTACTCGTGGTGAAACTCAAGTATTGTCTATCGCTACACTTGGTGCGATGGCAGATACACAAATTATTGATGACTTAAGTGAAGTAGATTCAAAACGCTTCATGCACCACTATAACTTCCCACCTTTCTCAGTTGGAGAAACAGGAAGAATGGGTGCACCTGGACGTCGTGAAATTGGTCACGGTGCTTTAGGTGAAAGAGCCATCAGTTATGTATT
>CAYPHX010000051.1:0-9411 GCA_964410635.1 uncultured Erysipelothrix sp.
TTCTCAATCATATCCTTGGTGAAATATTGATACCAACGGTTGATAGACTTGATATCATGCTCTGTAATAATGATGGATTGATCTAAAGCAACGAAGTTTTGGAATGTTTCTGTATTGCTTAATGAGATATGTTCTTCATCTGACCAAAAAGAATGACTTAAGTGATCCCAAGTTTTTTCTTCTTTAATATCTAAAAATTTATCAGCTGTAAAAACATCGACTAAAAAATAACCACCCGGCTTCAAGCTATCATATATATTAGAGAGGAGTTTCTTTCTAGAGACAGGATCAAGTGATCCATAATCACAATATATAAGGCTTGCGAAATCATACACAGCATCCAGTTCTATATTAAGGTAGTCTTTATATTGATAGTTTATATTAAGCCCCTTACTTTGTGCTGATTTGACTGCATAATCTATGGAGCGCTTTGAAAAATCAATTCCTGTCACATCATAGCCCAGCATATTGAGTCTTTCTGTATAGATTCCTGGTCCACAACCAAAATCAATAATTTTATTCAGTTTGTGCTCTTTTAATAATGAATCTATAAAGGCTATAGATTTATCAGTGAAATTTTGATTTCGACTGGCATTATCGGAGTTTTTTTCAAGATGCGCTTTGAGTAAATTTTTTGAGATATAAGGATCATCCCAATAACTATTGTTTGAATCTTGAAATATCTTATCTATTTTTGTTAGTTCATTTAGTATCTTAAACATTTTATCACCATTATTATTTTAACATAAAATAATGTTTATCACTTTTAAATCAAATAAATTTTTGATAACATAATATAGTTGACCAGGTGGTCAATAAGGTGGCAATCATGGAAAATACGAAAGAAAAAATCACAAAAGCAGCAATACTTGAATTTAGTCTCAATACATATGATCAAGCCTCTATTAATAAGATAGTTGAAAGAGGTAGTTTTTCTAAAGGGATTGTATATCATTATTTTAAAAATAAAGATGCACTCTATTTACACTGTGTTGAAAAAACCTTTACAAGTTTGGCTGAGTACTTATGTGAAACTGAATCTCATTATGATTCTATAGATGAAGCATTGGTTCATTACTTTACGATGCGTACAGACTTTTTTAAGGAGCATCGTGACTTACAGACTATTTTTACCAATGTAATGTTTAATCCGCCAATTCATTTAATTGCTGAATTAAATGATGCGAAAAATGAATTAAATTTGTACAATAATTTATTTTTCTCAAAGGTGTTAAAGATGATTTCATTAAAATCTAATTATTTAGTAGATGACATCATAGAGATTTTTAGTATTGCTTCTTATGGTATTGCAAAGACACTTGTGACACGTGAAGATTTATCGTATGAAGAAAAATTATCACTGCAAGAAGAAAAAATGCATGCCATGATTGCCATTATCTTATATGGAATAAAGAAGGATTAGTTAAATTGATATTTTTAAAATTTATATTAGTCATAATTATGGCTTATCTTAGTGGTAAGCTTGTAAGTAAATTACGATTACCAGCTATCTTAGGTTGGTTATTGGCAGGAATGATCTTAGGACCTTATGCATTCAACTTCTTTGATGAAAAAATGATGAATGCAGCTTGGTATAACAGTTTATTGAGAGTCTTTGAAGTCTTATTGGGAATCATGCTCGGTTCTGAACTAGTTATTTCAAAGCTAAAGAAATCAGGTAAGCAAATCTTTGTTACCACAATGTGGCAATCACTTACAGCGTTCGTTGTTGTTTCAGTTTCTTTTGGAGTTATATTTTACTTCATGGATATTCCATTCTACTTAGCCTTAATGTTTGGTAGTATCGCGCTTGCTACAGCCCCAGCCCCAGCCCTATCGATTGTTAAAGAATTTAATACAAAAGGACCAGTTACGGATACTTTAATCCCTATGGCGGTCTTAGATGATGTTGTTGCGATTGTTGTGTTCTTTACACTTAACGCTTTAATTGCATCTAAATATGGTGGCCACAGTTCATCACTTGTAATGACACTATTCTCAATGCTCGCAGTTCCAATTGGACTGGGTGTTGTGATTGGGATTGGTACAGGAAAAGTATTGAATAAAATGGATAATGAAAATAACTCATTGATCTTAATCATTGCGATTGCAATTATAACTGCAATGATCGGAAATTATATTAATACAAGTATTCTATCAGAACCAAACTTTAACTTCATGTTAGCAGGTATGGGATATGCAACAGCATTCTGTAATATCGTAACTGAAGAAAAATTAGAGAAGCTTCTAGAGAAACTAAATCCAGTAATCATGCTAGGACTTATGGTTGTTATTGTTAACTTGGGTGCACCGCTTGATTATTCATTAATCGTAACAGCAGGTCTGTTCACATTTATTTATATTGTTGCACGTGCTGCAGGTAAATACTTCGGAGCTTACTGTGGTGCAAAACAAAGCAAAATGCCAGAGACAGTTCAAAAATATTTAGGATTAACACTACTACCTCACTCAGGAGTATCACTGGTCTTTACAGGAATCTCTGTTGCAACTTTATCAGGATTTGATCCAGCATCAGTTGTTATCATTCAAAGTACCATCGCAGCAGCTGCCGTCATTAATGAGTTAATTGCTGTTATTATTGCTCGAAAAGCATTTGAATGGTCAGGCGAAATTGACGCTTCATAATCTTCATCTAAACTTCACTAAAGAATCATTGACACTGCGTCGATGATTCTTTTAAAATGAGTAGAGGATGATTTATAGATGAAAAAACTATTAAGGTTAAGTACAGTTTTACTTGTGTTGACAGCATGTACTGTTAAAAAGCCAAATATTATACCTGCTGAAAAAGTAGCATCACAATATGATATTAAATATGATGAAATTATAGATGGAGATATTGAACAAGATATCTATGTAGAAGAAGTCGTTCAATACTTCAATGGTGTAGAAGTACCCCGCTATATGTATATGGATGAAGACAAAACACTTTATCCAGCGGGCTTGCCACTTGTGATAAAAGAAGGCAATGCATTTAAATTAAATGTAAGAAATAACACACAAGTCAATACCAATATACACTGGCATGGTTTAAGTTTACCCAACGATCAAGATGGTCCCCATTTACTCATTGAAAAAAAGGGTGGTACATTTCAGTATAACTTTACTCCGGATTATAGTGGAACTTACTGGTATCATTCACACAACAGACCCGTTCGTGATCAAGTAGACTTTGGGATGCACGGGCCACTGGTTGTCTTAAATGAAGCGGATAAACAGTATACAGTTGATAGAATCATGATGCTTGATGATTGGATTGTAAATCGCATTGAAGGTCATATGCAAGTTGAAGGGGATACAGATACAGTAAATGGATTGACAGGATCTGAGATCGAACCTTTAACAATCACAAACAACGATTTAATTAAACTACGATTAATACAAGCATCAACTGCAAAAAACACCACCCTTAATTTCCCATTCGAAGTCAAAGTCACACATACAGATGGTATTAAGCTAGAATCACCTATTAAAGTAACTTCTCTGGAGTTATCACCAGGTGAACGTGTTGATGTTGAATTTAGAATTACGCAAGCCAATGATGAAATATTTGTGATTAAAAATGAACGTAATCAAGGATTTGAGATTCAAGTTCAATATACTCATGAAAAAGAAGAAAAAGAAATAGATACGGTTGCTTATAAAACAGAACGTGTGGATTCATTTAAAAAAGGATATAGTGATACACCTGACATTATTGTAAGAATGGATTCAAAAATGACACATGGCAAGGGACATGAGTGGACATTAAATGGTGAAGTATTTCCAAATGCAGAAGAATTTGATTTAGAAGTTGGGAAAGAATACATGATCCGCTTCTATAATGATTCACGCATGTTTAACCATCCAATGCATATTCATGGTTCGCACTTTAAACCCATCAGTGTTAATGGTATGAAAGTAGATCGTATTATGTGGAAAGATACGATGAACGTTTTACCCCGACAATACATTGATGTTGTTATTAGATTTGATAGAGAAGGGGCTTGGATGATGCATTGTCATATTTTAGACCATGAAGATGGTGGCATGATGACAACTATTAATGTCAGTTAAATGATGATAGAATAAAAGAAAATGGAAAAGGAATTGATAAGATGTCACAAATTTATTTCGCAAGTCCACTATTTTCGGATATGGAACTCACATTCAACAAAACAGTTGTAGAAAAGATTAGAAAAGCATACCCTGAAGTCAAAGTTTTCTTACCACAAGAACAAGGCGATATTAATGATAAGAGCAACTATGCCAACTCAAAAATGATCGCAAAGCTTGATACAGATGCTGTATTAGAATCAAAACTATTAATTGCAGTTCTTGATGGTTTGATCATAGATCCTGGTGTCGCATCAGAAATTGGTGTTGCTTATGCTAAAGGGATTCCAGTGATTGGGTTGCATACAGATCCGCGTCACCAAGGTTTTGATAATCAAGAGAAGATAAATGCTTTATCAGAGATTGCAGAATCACAATTTCCTTATGTAAATCTATATACAGTAGGATTAATTAAATTAAATGGTGAGATTGTAGGAACTGTCGAAAGCCTAATTGAACAGATAAGAAAATACATGTAGACTGAAGAAATTCAGTCTATTTTTATATAAAAATAGACTGGTCTATACCAAAATCTTAAAATATAGTGTATGATGGTAATGAGGTGATAAAATGAGTAGGTTAGGATTTTCAATATATCCTGAACATAATTCAGCGGTTGATGATAAAAAATACATTGACCAAATGGCTGCTTTAGGAGCCGTGCGTATCTTTACATGTTTATTAAGTGTCGATGGAGACAAAGATGAAATATTGGCACATTATAAAGATGTTATTGGACATGCAAGAAATAAGGGGCTTGATGTTATTGTTGATATAGCGCCAAGTATTTTTGAGACATTCGGTCTTGAAAAAGGGGACTTAAGTTTATTCCATGATATGGGGGCAACTGGAATTCGTTTAGACGAAGGGTTTAGTGCAGCTGAAAATGCGCGCTTAACCGCAAATGATTACGGTTTAAGTATTGAATTAAATGCTTCGACAAATGATAATGTAGTTGGAGCAATTATGGCTTTTAAACCAAACAAAGATCGTTTGTTAACATGCCATAACTTTTACCCACAACGCTATACAGCTTTAGGTCAAGATTTCTTTGACATGACCAGTAAAGAGATGAAAAAGCATAATATGAGAGTTGCGGCATTTGTTGGATCAAACAATCCTTCAGCGATGGGGCCTTGGCCTTTATCAGAAGGACTTGTAACATTGGAAGACCACCGTGGTCTACCATTGGATGCACAAATTAGACAACTTGTTGCACATCCTAATGTAGATGACATCATCATCTCAAATGTTTATCCTACTGAAGACGAGCTTAAATCTATTGAAAAGATTAATTTTAACATCTTACAGTTCAAAGTCGAGCTGAACGATAATGTTACAGATATTGAAAGAGAAATCATTTTCAACCATGAACACTATGTTCGCGGAGATATGAGTGAGTATATGGTACGTTCAACGATACCACGCTTAACATACGCAAATGAATCTATAGTACCACACGATACTCACGACTTAGAGCCAGGGGACTTAGTTATCGTAAATGATAATTATGGGCGCTATAAAGGTGAGTTACATATCGTTACCAAAGCAACACCTAATGATGGCAACAAGAATGTCGTTGGAAGGATTGCTGATTCAGATCGCTTTAATATACGATATATTGAATCTTGGAAAGTATTTGGATTTGTAGAGTAACATGGTAGAACATGTGCTCCGTCTGTCACCGGGAGAAGATCTATTAGAAGCAATGAGTACATACTGCGAAAAGTATAACATTGAAGCTGCATATATTGGGACTTGCGTAGGGGGCTTGTCTCAAGTATCGTTTCGAAAAGGTGTGACTAGACACCTCCTCACACTAAAGGGAACTTTCGAAGTTGTATCTATGGAGGGGACTGTTTCTATAGGGGGGAACCACATCCATGCATCAGTCAGTGATCAGGACTTTAACGTCAAAGGGGGCCACTTGATGCAAGGAACTATTGTTCAAACAACAGCTGAAATTGTTCTAATACAATTAGAAAGTTTTGAACTGCATCGATCTAAAGACCTATTATCTGGTTATAAATCACTGAAGGTAAGGGAAATTAGAGATGCTAAGAGCAATGGAAACTAGGAGGGAAACCTCCTTTTTTATTTGTTAATAAATATTTACGATATATTAATACTAATTAACAAAGAGTTTGGTTTATCATGATACACTAACAATAAGAAGGAAGGGGCGATTAGATGTTCGCACAAGGCTTTACAAATCCAACAATTGAGATCGGTATAATCTTAAGTGGCTTTACCCTCTTTATGTTAGGAGTTAATTTTCTTGGAGATGGTTTAACTGAGGTTGCGGGGACTAAAATAAACTATTATATTGAAAAATACACAAGCACCCTGTTTATGTCGATGGTTGTTGGTGCAGTTATCACAGCAATCATGCACTCCAGTACGGCAGCAACCGTAATCTCTATTTCCTTAGTTCGCGCTGGAATGATGTCACTCAAACAAGCAATAGGAATCTCTATTGGTGCAAATCTTGGTACAACGATGACATCCCTTGTTATTGGTCTTAATGTTGAAGAATATGGACACTACCTTGTTTTCATTGGTGGTATCATGATGCTCTTCTTAAACAAAAAATCAATAAAAAATTGGGGTAAAGTAATCTTTGGGTTTGGAATTCTTTTCGTAGGACTTCAAATGATGGGTGATAAATTACTGCTCATACAAGAGTATCCCCAGTTTAATACCTTTATGAACAGTCTTTCAGGACACAGATGGTTAGCACTGGGTGGTTCAACATTAGCAACTGTAGTGATTAACTCATCAACCGCTGTTGTTGGGATCACACAAAAACTCTTCGCAAGTGGGGAGATGGATATGATAGTCGCATCAGCCTTTGTCTTTGGATCTAATGTTGGAACAACACTAACCGCTGTTCTTGTCTCACAAGGTGGATCAGTTTCTACAAAACGTGCTGGGTGGTTCCATGTTATATACAACATCTTAGGTGCATTGATTGGGATGATTATCATTGTGCCATACTCAAACTTTATTACTTACTTAAATACACAAATCAATGGTGCACCAGAGATGGCAGTTGCACTAAACCACTTTGTTTTTAACTTATCTTCAATGATCATTGTCATACCATTTGTAAACTCAATGATTAAATTATTAGAAGTTCTTATTCCTGGTGAAGATAAATCCTTTGCCTTACTCAAACAAGAACCGATGGATGAAGGGCTTATTGATGTTTTACCCGATGCTGCCTTCAATCTTGTAAAAGATAGAACAAAAGTCATGATGGAACTTGTTTTAGAAAATCTAAAAACTTCAAAAGCATACTTAGATTCAAGAGATGAAGAAGACTATGAAATGATTATGCAAATGGAAGAGATTACCAATAGAATGGATGTCGAACTGACATCATACTTACTAAAAATCGCAAAAACTGGTTTTAGACAAGAAACCTATGCTGTTACATATACACAAAGTTTAGATATTATTAAAAATGTAGAACGTATGTCAGATTTAGTGGTTAATCTAGCAAACTTTTATCATCAAATATTTGAAGAAAGAGAAACATTCCCAGAAGAAGCATTCTTAGATCTCAATACAATGTATGATCTCTTAATCGATATTATTGAAAGATCTGAAAAAATCTTAAATACTGAACAACTTAATGATTATGATAGACTCCTTAAAGATGAAGAGTACCTAGACTTAATTGAAGGAAAATATCGTGAACGTCACTTTAGAAGACTAACAGATGGTATTGATGATACTTTAATTGCATCAAGCTTGTTTGTAGATATTCTTGGAACTTTAGAACGTATTGGTGATCATAGCGTTAATGTGTCTAGAAATATATTCTCTGTAGTAAAAGAACATAATTAGATTGATTAAAAGTTAGCAACAATGGTTCGCTAACTTTTTAATTAGGCAAAACTAAGTGAGACTGCCTGTATTTACAAGCAATTATAATTCGTGTAAAATAGGTAACTAAGTCAGGAGGAAGTTATGAAAAAAGAAAATGCGGGACTCTTTAGTAGTCTTATTGGGGTATTGATGAATGTCATTCTATTCATCATAAAATTTGTAGTGGGGAGATTATTCAACTCAGTTTCCATCATGGCAGATGCTATGAATAACTTTTCAGACTTACTTTCTTCTGTTATCGCAATGGTAGGGTTTAAGTTAGGTGAAAAACCAGCAGACCAGGAACATCCATTTGGTCATGAACGCTTTGAATATATTTCAGGATTCTTAATGTCTATCATGATGTTGTTTATTGGTTTTGATTTGTTTAAAACAGGCTTCAATGCACTCCTCAATAACACTGTAGTCATATTAGATAATAAGATGATTCTAGTAATGTTGATTTCAATGGCTATTAAGGGATTTTTATACTTCTTTTATAAACATAACTATAAGAAGACAGAATCAGAAGTCATCTATGCAGCCCAACTTGATTCAAGAAATGATGTCCTGATCAATATTGTCATATTACTTGGATTTTATGTGAATCAGATGTTGAGTTTTAATGTTGATGGGATTCTAGGGATCGGGATTGCACTGTTTATCATGGCATCATCAATTTCTTTATTAAAGGATTTTATTGATGAACTGGTAGGCTATAGACCCAATCAAGAACTCATCAATAAAGTAATACAAAGTGTTATAGAAGAACCCGATGTATTTTCATATCATGACCTCTTAATTCATGAGTATGGTGATAGTACATATTATGGAACAATCCATTTGGAAGTGGATCAAAGAATCAGTTTAATTGCAGCACATGAAATAGCACATCACGTGGAACATAAAGTATTTGTGAATACGGGTGTTGAACTGGTGGTGCATTTAGATCCAATTGATATTGTGAGTGATGAAATAAAAAGAATTCATCTCTCTATTAAACAAGCTTTAAAACTGGTGGATACTTCTTTAGAATTTCACGATTTAAGAGTAAAAGATAATGTAATTGAAGTTGATGTTGTGATTGGTGAAGAGTCTGATGCTTTAGAGTCTAAAATAATTGCAGCACTAAAAAGTTTATTGAATTCAAATTACATATTAGATGTGACATTTGATACTGTTCAGTTTAAACAAACGAGTGAAGATGATAAATAAATGCTAGAAAAAATTCATCAAGAATATTTAGTTAACTTTACCAACTAAAAAGCGCTTACCTTATAAATGTAAGGCTATTCTTTTTACTAAATATTTGATATAATAACAATACATAGAAAAGGAGATACACATGGAAGGAATTGAACTACTAAGTTTTCAAATGATTTCATTTAACGGATCAGCACGTTCATGCTTTATTGAAGCAAT
>CAYPHX010000052.1:0-9228 GCA_964410635.1 uncultured Erysipelothrix sp.
AGGAAGTGTATTAATGAAATTAGTATCGTGGAATGTGAATGGTTTAAGAGCCATTCTAGGTAAAGATTTAAAAGAACAGTTCGAAAAATTTGACGCAGATGTATTTATGCTTCAAGAAACAAAGTTACAAGAGGCGCAAAATGATTTCTTTCCAGAAGGATATCATGCCTACTACAATTATGCGGTAAAAAAAGGGTACTCAGGAACAGGTTTACTATCAAAGACAAAACCGTTATCTGTAACTTATGGAATAAATATTGAAGAACATGATCAAGAAGGTCGTGTGATTACAGCTGAGTTTGACAAGTTTTATTTAATTTGTGTTTATACACCAAACTCACAAAACAAACTCCAAAGATTAGACTATAGAATGACATGGGAAGATGATTTTCAAAACTTTGTATTAGAGTTAGAAAAGAAAAAACCTGTAGTAATCACAGGTGACCTTAATGTAGCTCATAAAGAGATTGACTTAAAAAATCCTAAAACAAATAAAAAGAATGCTGGATTTACGGAAGAAGAACGTGGTAAGTTAACACAGTTTTTAGATTCAGGTTATATTGACAGTTTTAGACATATTCATGGTGATGTGGAAGATCGTTATTCTTGGTGGAGTTATCGTGCAGCCGCAAGAAGCCGTAATGTTGGTTGGCGTATAGATTATTTCCTTGTATCAGAAAAATTAAAAGAGAATATAAAAGAAGCTGATATTTACGATCAAGAGTTGGGTAGTGACCATGCTCCTGTAGTATTAGTTCTTGATATTTAAGACAAAACACAAGCTATTTAAAGGCTTGTGTTTTGTTTTACTATTTAATCGTCCATTGAAGTACAATCGTACCTACACCTGTATGGGTTGCTAATGATGAGGGTAAATCAGTCATGTGAGATTCAAATGTGCCGATTTTCTCTGTAATACGATCTTTTAATAATGTTACCTCTTCATCAGCCTCACATTGTAAATAATCAATATAGTGAGTTTCAGGCTTAACATTATGTTTGATTAGGTCATCAATAATGATATCCATCGCTTTGTTTTGAGTACGAGCGGTACCAAACTTATCAATCGTTTCACCTTTATTGCTGAGTTTTAACACAGGCTTAATCTTCAGTAAGGAAGCCATCGTAGCAGCTGCAGGTGATATACGTCCACTTGCTTTAAGTTGCTTTAAGTCACGTGGAATTAAGAACGTCTCGTTGTTATCAATCAATACTTGAAGTTTTTCATTGATCTCATCTAATGATTTACCATCCTTGTTGTATTGAATTACTACATTAATCATACGTTGAAGTGGTGACACCAATGACTCAGCATCGACAATTGTCATATTTGTGAGTCCTGCTTCCTCCATTGCTTGAACGAATGTACGGTATGTACCGCTTAAGTGTCTTGTAACAGTAAAGCAGTATATATGGTCATAACCTTTCTCTTTTAACTCCTGGAAAAGATTAATCATATATCCAAGGTTTGGTTGTGAGGTCGTAACCGTTTGGTTGTTCTTAATTAAGTCATTTACCTCAACTGTCGTAATATCAATTTGATCTGAATATTCTTTACCATTAGTAATTACTGTTAAAGGTGCGACATAGACACCAGTTTCTTTTATTTCTTGTGGTGTTAGCGAAATGGAAGAGTCACTAACAATTGCTAATTTCATCATACTTTTATCCTCCTTAATCGATTATAGTTCTTATTAGTTTGATTGTCAAACTAATTAATCTTTATTTTATATGAAGTGCATAAAAAGTCTATGACTAATGGAATAATTGAAAGAAATTTGAGCATAATGAAAGTTTTGAAAGTGATGCTTAAGCAAAATATTTGTAATTATACTATAATGAATGTATGGATAAACATTTACAACATAGAACAATTAAAGAAGAAGTTTTGACTGAACAGGAAATTATCAAGTCAAAGTTTTTGACCTATCTTTGTCCAATACAAGATGAAGAAGAGGCAAAAGAATACTTAAGAAACATAAAGAAGATGCATCCGAAAGCAAACCACCATTGTAGTGCATATGTTGTTGGAGAAATAGAAAGATCCAATGATGATGGTGAACCAGCTTCCAGTGCAGGATTACCGATGTTACAAGTTTTACGTGGAAATGACATGCAGGATGTCATTGCTGTTGTTGTGAGATACTTCGGGGGAACAAAGCTAGGGGTAGGCGGCTTAATTAGAGCCTATGGATCGAGTGTTACTCAAGCCATAGAGGCATCTACAATCCTTATACCAAAAGAAGTAAGCACGATGGTAATCTCATTCCCATATGAGCATATCAATGCTATAGAACTTCTCTGTGAAGGTGTTTCAGAAATAATAGATAGAAATTATGACACACTTGTTGAATATACTATTCAAATTGAGAACCCTAGTGATTTAGATGATTTAAATGATGTTTCGAAAGGGACCGCAACATTAGAACTTATTGAGAAGAACATTGAGTATGTAAAGGAAGAGAAAGATGAATAGTAGAGAAACCCTAAAATCATTAAATATTCAGTATACGGTTCAAAGAGAATCGATTTTAGACTTTCTCAAAAATAATCTTAAACCCCAAACAATCAATCAAATTCAAAAAGGACTTAAAACAGAGGTCGATCTTTCGACTCTATATAGAACATTAGAATTATTCGAACAAAAAGAACTTATAAGAAAAACTGAGTTAAAAGAACCACTTCAAAATATTTATGAATACAATCAAGATTTACATTCACATCATATTATATGTACACAATGTAAAAAAGTAGAACTCATAGAAGATTGTCCTTTACATGAATATGAAGCTCAAGTAGAAAAGAGTTCAGGATATATTGTTCAAGAACACCAATTAAATCTATATGGCATTTGTCCACAGTGTCAATCTATAAGTAAGTGATGTCATCACTTGCTTTTTTTATACTCTGTAAACTAAATAACATACCCAATCCTGTTTGCGTTGAAAAAAGGATTAAGGTTTTGATCCCACTCACATAAACTTTGGATCGTATAAAAATAGAGATGATGATTGATATTATATATGCGAGTATATTTGAAATTAAAAGCGAGGCAAGAAGAATAAGAATACTTGTAAGTAAGAATATCTTAAAGATTATATTTTTTGATAGACCAAGATATCGCAGTGTATTCATTTCATCTTTAAACTCATTCACAAAATAAGGCATGATTGTCCCAATGTTTGAGCTGGACACAATAAAAATTAGGAAGCTAAATGTTAGGAGTACTCGCTCTACTAAACTGATAAGAGTATTAAAAAGATCGTTTGCTCCAAAAGGTTCGATCCTGTACTCATAGCCAGTATTAAGCAAACTGTGATTAATCCACTCCAAAACTTTATTTATATCGTGACTCGTTCTAATATTTAGAATATTTGATGATGTAAGCTTAGTTATGGTTTGTATGAGATTTGGGTTTAAGATTAAGTCGATATCAGTCTCATGTGTATCTTTAAATTCAATCACTGTAGCATCAATTTTATATAAATCTTCAAGACCCCAAGAATAAATATTAAGAAGTATCGTATTGATATAGTTACTATTATCAAAAGAATTTAGTTCATAAGATAGAGAAACTGACTCATTGGAAGTCAGGTTAAATAACATAATTTCTTGCTCATTTTCTTCTTCGATGAAACTAAGGTCATCAAACTCTTGGACAAGATTTGATTTCGATTCATAATCTAAGAGATCATAATCAAGAAATTCAAGGACTTGTTGTGTGCCTTTCATATAAGGAAGCAAAATGTGTCTATCCTGGTAGTCTAAGTTAATTTTATACTTTATGCTAGAAGACATGTAAAATATAAAAAAACTTAAAAAGCTACCTAAAATAATAATTAGAAACAGTCTTTTAACTCGATGTCGTTCTGCATACAAAAGACTGAATACAAAAATGAAGTAATCCTTAAGTAACATGAATCTTACCATCAGCAATTCTAATAATTCTGTCGGACATCTTTGCGATACGTTCATCATGTGTTGCAATGATTAATGTGAGTTTGAATGATTTAAATAGTTTCATAATGGCTACAGCATTCTCATCATCTAAAGATCCTGTTGGCTCATCAGCAATCAATATCTTTGTATTTGTAAGTAAAGCACGTGCTATCGCAACTCGCTGCCTTTGTCCACCACTTATTTCGCTTGGAAATCTTTGAAGTAGTGTTGTAGGTAGATTAACTTTTCCCAAAACATCAACGATCATTGATTCTCTAATATGATGGGGTATTTGTCTTATGATTAAAGGGAACTCTAAGTTTCTATAAATAGTATGCCTCATGACGAGATTGGAATCTTGGAATATGATTGATGCATGATATTTTCTATAGTTGTCCAAATCACTCTGACTTAATTTATCAATTTGCTTTCCTTCAAACTCAAAGCTTCCATCAAAGTGTAAATCTATTAACGCAAGAATTCGTAGCAGCGTCGATTTACCAGATCCACTGTGTCCAAGTATAGTGATGAACTCATTTTCTATTACTTCTAGATCAATATCATCTAAAATCTTTTGCTTATTCTTTTGATAAAACTTTGAGATCTTACTGATCTTGATTAACGTACTCATACAAAACATCTCCAGACTCAATACCTTCGGAAACTAAGTAGTTACCTTTTAAATCATCGTAACTTCCCAAAATAGCTTTCTCTGTTGAATCTGTTTGAACAAAAAGTAAATCTTCATCAACACGAATGAAACTTTGAGGTATATAGTATTGAGGCGAACTGGAACTTATAAGCAAGGTTTGATTGACATAACAGTCATGTTCAAAAGCATCAAACTGGATTATGTACAAATCATTTTCAGGTTCCACAATATAAGTTGTACCTTTTGACATAATCTCTTTATCAAGTGTCATAAAATCAAAGTCTTGAATTTTTTTAAAGTGGCGGAACTCATGTTCTGTTAGTTCTAAAGTAAGCGCAAGGGCATCTGAAACAAGTTTTAATGTATCGTCCTGTATGTAAGTTGTACCGGAAAAAGATGCTTTAGTGTGTGTTGTAGTTTGAATTTGCCTTCTATCGAAGTACAATAATGACAGTTCCTCTTCAACGCTTTCTATTTGTATCTTAGCTTCATGGGCTTTCTCTTCATCCTTTAAAAGACCTTTCAGATGAGATAACTTTGTATTAAGTTTTTCTACTTGGAAATTAATACGATCTATATCTTGTCTTGCACCAGGGTGAACAGTTGTAAAAAGAATGTCACCTTTATTTATCTTTTGTCCGTGTGAAACCTTAATCTCTTGCGATTCATCGGATATTAGAAACTCTTGGGTGTTTTCATTTCGCATCGTCCCACTATAATATGCTCTTGAATCTACGACAACTAAAGTTTCTTGCGGTACTTTAGAACATGATAAAAGTAAAGGCAATATTAAAATGACAAGTGATTTTCTAAAACAAATCTTCTTTTTATAACGAAGAATATAGAAACAGAACCAAGAAAAAAGCCAAAAGAAAAAAGCCAACTGAATGTATGGTATGTAAGTACTTGACAAGTTACGCAAAAGAATAATCTCCTTTACACTAATATATAGCAGAAAAAGACCGATAATAGAGTTGACCAATTGTGTAAAGAAAGTACGTGATAAAAGATCATCGTATAAATAAGATTGATTAAAATAATGATAATGTACGATGTAATCAAGCTCTGATAAAAACAGATAAAGAAAAAGACACATGATTAAGAGAGAATCAACAATAAATCGGTTCTGTATATTTAACATAAATACGATTAATAGAAAAAATATGCTATATTGCATGATTGATTTTCGTAGACGTATGTTCAAAAACTTAAAATTAAAATGCGTACTAGATAAAGACCATAAGATATAGCGGTTCTTCGATACTATTGTTTCTTTCTTATTGGACAATAATTGAGAGTGAACCTGAGTCATTAGAATAAAACAAAGTAATATGAGTAGCTGTTTTTGTACTGCAGAACCTAAGTTGATTGAAAAAATAGAAAGTAAGACTAGAAGAGGCAAAACAATATTAAATATATTTAAGAAACTACTAATAGAATCACTTTTAAATCTTCGAGGATATCTGTGATGCAAAAGGAATGTGTAATAGATAATGAAAATTAATATGATGTAGTGACTTAGATTGAGATATGAAAGTATCAAAGGAGAAAACAACATGATGCCATCAAAAACCCAGTTCGGACTCAAAGAAAGCAGTAGTGGAGAAAAAACATAATAAAAGATGTCCAGTTTTTGCTTTGAAACTGATATTGCATAAGAAGAGTAAAGAAGAAAACAAAAAGTTGTAAATAAATTCTGCCTAAAAAAATGATACAGATAGTAGAGACTAAATCTCCCTTTACTTCTTTTAGATAGATAAAAGGATGCCTGCATATTAAGAGATTGATAAATCTCTAGTATTAAAGTTAATTGAATGATACTTTGCATAAGACCTCCTACAAACTAAATTCAAGAGTTGCTGCGAATAAAAGCAGTCCTGCTGAAAGAAGTAAAGAATATATTTCTGATCTGACATTTTTAAAACGGGAACATGACAATACTGCTGGAATGCACAAGGAAAGAACTTCAAGTGGAAAGTGATAGAGTTTAGAAAGTGAAAAAATAAAGCCATGATGTGCAAAAGACAGCCCAATACTAACAAACACGATGAAGAAACTGAACCCATATTGAATGATCCCTAAAAGTGGTATTCTATAAATGAAGTACAGTTTAAAGTTATGCCAAAACAATGCCAAAATTGACTGGGGCAAGTCATCAGAAAAATACATTTCTAAGTCGTAATTACGTCCAATAAAGAAACTACAACTACTAATGATGATTGCTAATATCAACGTTAGAGTATAAACAATCAATAACTTTCTCATAAGAATGATATAAATATATTGAAAATTGGATAGATGGAAAGAACGAGCCATGTTGTTTTAGTATTGCTTTTTTGTTTATCATAGAGATAATGAACCAAGATGAATACTAATGAATAAATAAAGCTATTCAATAAGGGGAATACAGACAAAATACTTGTCGGAATAATAATACTGATTAGTTTAGAAACAATGGAAACTGTAAAGTATAAGATAGCGTTATGAGTTAGACTGAGCGGTATCTTTGCAAAGAGATAGATATATTTCAAAATTAAAATCGTGATAAGAGCACCGATTAGTTCTAAAATAATCATTAAGAAAATGAAGAACCCTTTATTATTAATAAACAGATCAAACTCTTGGTTCGATAGAATGGGTAGTAGTACATTTTCAATGTTATTTAGTTTGGGAAAGATAAGTATTGTAGATATAAACATAAGTGCAAGCATAATTATTTTTGGATGATGTTTTGATTTTGGCATAAGACCTCCCTGATGTTTGGTATAACATGGTGTAAAGTATTAACAATATGTTGATCATGTTCTGTAAAGAGTAAAGTGCATTTAGCTTTTGAAAGTATGATAAGCCTTTGGATAACTTTATCTCTTGTGATGGCATCTAAGCCATCAAATATTTCATCAAAAATATAAATAGGACTCTCAAGAAAAAGAGGAAGAATCAAAAGTTTCTTTTGAGAGCCCTTGGAAAGAGTGGAGATTCTTTGGCTATGCTTTATACTGCTGTCAAAGTCTAATACTTTTAAGATCATAATGAGTGTAATAATTTTAGTATTGTAGAAACAGGAAATAGAAGTTAATACTTCAATAACTGTTTCATAATCATTGAAAAATGGAGAATCTGGGATATAAGATATTTCATTTTTTTTATATGATGTTTTTCGAATCCCGTTCTTAATTTTATAAAAACCTAAAATACTCTCTAAAAACACAGTTTTACCACTGCCATTAATCCCGCTTAAATGTATGATGTTAGAGTGCATAAGATTGAAGTTAACATTTTTTAATATTCTTCTTTTACCGATATAAATATCGCAATCATTATAGGAAATAATCATTTCATTGAACAAGAGAAAGTTGCATCAAAAGATGCAACAATTCTAAAAACTGATGGCTGCCTTCTTTCCGAGTTTTTTCGTTAATCCTTTGAGCATTGCAAGGCCAAAGGTAATAGAGGCACCGCATGTTAAGATAAGGGCAATAATTTTTGCAGTTCCTAAACCAAGGAAAATTGCATCAACTACACGGGTTGCAGCATACGAACCGACACCGAGCATTGCAGCGACTTGGGGAATGGCATTTGTCATTAGTTTAATCAAGTTCTTCACCTCACTTTGTCTGTACTATCAATTAGGTTTGGATTATAATTAATCCTAGAATTTTACAAAATCTTTTGCTTAAGTTATGATAGTTATATCCAAGGAGGAGTTATGAAAATAAAACTTATTGCGAGTGATATTGATGGAACAATTATTAACTCAGACCATTTAATTACAGAGGAAACAAAAAAAGCAGTTCATAGAGCACAAGAAGCTGGAATTCACTTCATGTTATCGACAGGAAGGGCTTATGAAAGTGCCATGGGAATCGTGGAACAACTCGAGATTCAAGACACCCATATGGGACTTGTTTGTCTAAATGGCTTACAGACATATCACTTACCAGAGCATACAAAAAATGAAGGTCGCGCTTTAAATTACGAAGAAACTAAAGTGCTTCAAAACCTTGGTCAAAAGTATCATATGGGGATTATGTACTGTTTTGATGATTGCATTTATATTGAAATGGACGAACGCAGTTATCAAGATTACGCTATAGCAATGGGGGAAGAATTAAAAGGTTACTTTAACTTCAACGTAAAGGTAGAATCAATTCAAGATTTATCGGACATTAAATCTAAGTTTGATCACGAACGAATTCAAAAAGTTGCTTATGTTCAATCAGGTGATTATATGGGTCTTGTAATAGATCGAATGAAAGATGACATCGAAGGTCAGTTTGATTTGATGCGTGTTGGAGAAGGTTGGACTGAAGCAGGGACAATTGGAATTAACAAAGGCGAAGCAATCCTAAAATATGCAGCATCTATGGACATTAAACCAGAAGAAATCATGGTCTTTGGTGATTCTGAAAATGATGTTTCTATGTTTAAAGTTGCTGGAACAGCCGTTGTAATGGAGAATGCCTTAGGTACTGCAAAACAGCATGCTACTGCGAATACTTTATCCAATGATAATAACGGTGTTGCGAAATATATAAATGATTATCTAGATTCAATCAAGTAACGAAGATTATATTCGTTACTTTTTCTTGTGTGCCGGGCACGGTATATATCTAGGTGGTGAAAGTCCACTGAGG
>CAYPHX010000053.1:0-8944 GCA_964410635.1 uncultured Erysipelothrix sp.
TTTTTTTGCAATACAAAAACGCTTTCGAGTTTTACTTTAGAATATTTCTTAAGAACTTAACAACACCATTTTCTCCGTTTGAAACAGTAGTATGAGTTGCATATTCTTTAACTGCATCTGGTGCATTATCCATAGCAACTGCAGTCCCAGCTACTTGAAACATGGAAACATCATTAAATCCATCACCAAAGACGATAACTTCATCTGCTGTTTTGTTATGTTTCTTCATTAGTTTCTTAAGGGCGTTACCTTTAGATGCTTCTTTGGAAAATATTTCAATATTGGTAATATTTGAACTTGTAACTGTCAGGTCAAACTTATCTTTTAAAACCGATTTGATTGGATCTAAGTATGTTAATGGGTCTTCTAAATGATGTCCTAAACATAGAGCATTAATAATATCTCTACTCATTAAGTCTTCATGAACATCTTCAATCATTTTCACTGTGTTTTCTTCACTATCTTTTAATACGAAAAACTCTGGAATGAAGTGGGTAAAGAGTACGTCTTTATCACTAAAGTATAGTGCGGGTACGTCTTCTTCCATAAGATGGTGATACAGTTTTAATTTCTCATCTTTGTCTAGAAGGTGTTTTTCATATCCATCTTCTGTTTGAATGATTCCACCATTTGAGCCAACTGTACGGACACGTGGATCAATATCTAATGCTATATCTTGAACTAAAGCTTGCATACGTCCTGTTGATATATAGAAAGTATGGCCTTGGTCCAATAACTCCTTGATATAAGCCTTTGTTGTTTCATTGACCTGGTGATCTGTATCAGCAAGTGTGCCGTCCAAGTCGGAAACAATTAAGTATTTTTTCATTGTACTACCTCTTTTCTTGTCTATTATAACACATTTGGTTTTACAACTAAGTATGCTATAGTTAATAAAGCGGAGTATGGCGCAGCTTGGTAGCGCGCACGCATGGGGTGCGTGAGGCCGCAGGTTCGAATCCTGTTACTCCGACCATATTTTATTAAGCGACACTACCTTGGTGGTGTTTTTATTTTTTCAAAAGAAGAACGGCAATGGTTGCATAATGCCTGTCCAATACATATAAACTTGTTATAATTAAATAAGAAAGTAGGATGCATTATGAAAATAGAAGACCGAGTAAATAATTTAGAAGAGGTTTGGCTTGCTGGAGGTTGCTTTTGGGGTACTGAAGCCTATATGAAGCGTATTAATGGTGTTAAACACACATCAGTAGGTTATGCGAATGGTTTTATAGAAGAACCAACTTATGAAATGGTTTGTACATCTCAAACGGGTCATGCAGAAGCGGTATACGTCGCATTTGATCCAAAAGTAATTCAATTAGACTACATCTTAGATGCTTATTTTCAGTCAATAAACCCTACATTACTGAATCAACAAGGTAATGATATTGGTACACAATATAGAACAGGGATTTATTATAGTGATATCAATCAAAAAGATACCATTATAGCCTCACTTAAAAAGCTTCAAGAAAAATATCAGGAAAAAGTTGTGGTAGAGTGTGAGCCAATTCAATCATATTACTTAGCTGAAGAATATCATCAAAATTATTTAGAGAAGAATCCAAATGGATACTGCCATATTCCGCAAAGTCTTATGGAATATGCAGAATCATATAACATGTATAAAAAGAAAGACAGAGACGATCTTAAACTTGTTTTAGATCCTTTAGCTTTCGATGTAACACAAAATGATGCTACTGAAGCTCCGTACTCACATGTTTATGACAAGCTATATGAAAAAGGAATCTATGTTGATATTACAACAGGGGAACCTTTATTTTCATCAGAAGATAAGTATGATGCAGGTTGTGGATGGCCATCATTTACAAAACCAATTACTGCTCCTTTTGTCACCATGAAAGATGACACCAGCTTTGGTATGAAGCGTGTTGAGGTAAGAAGCCGCGCAGGTGATTCGCACTTAGGCCATGTGTTCACAGATGGGCCCAGTGATAAAGGTGGCTTGAGATATTGTATTAACGGTGCTGCTCTTAAATTTGTATCATATGATGATATGGAAAAAGAAGGTTATGCATACTTAAAAGAAATTTTTAACTAGACGAGAAATCTCGTCTTTTTAATTTCTAGTTATGTTAGTATATAATACATATGGAGGTAATATATGCAAAAAATATTCACATGGTTTGCAGAGCATCCAGAGATTAACACATGGACGAAAAATTTAATCGCAACTGCAATTTTGTTAATAGCGGTTTTATTCGCAAGAAAATTTATTAAAAAAGTATTATCAATTGAAGGGAAAGACTTTAAAAAACAAACAGTTTTTCCTATACTTCAAGAAATACTTTCATTTGCTGTATACTTTCTAGCTTTCTCAGTATTTTTAGAGATAATAGGGATATCTTCAACACCCATATGGACAATGGTTTCAGCAATATCGGTAGCCATTGGTTTTGGTGCACAACAAGTCATGAAAGACTTCTTTAGTGGCATCTTGATAATATTAGAAGACCAGTATAAAAAAGGTGATACGATCAAAATTAATGGCATGATGGGAACAGTAGAGAAAATATTACTTCGCACTACAGAAATTAGAGATGGAGTTGATGGTTCACTTCATATTATTTCTAATGGAGAAATTAGAACCGTAAGTAATTTTTCTAAGAACTATGTTTATGCTGTAGTAGATTTACCTTTACCTTACGATAGTGACCTTGATGAAACAATTTCTATTCTGAATACTCTTGCATCAAAGTTTCCTAAAACAAAATCAATTCTTGAACCTATTAGAGTGTTGGGAGTTAGAGGGTTTGATAATATTTCAATTAATATAAGAATTACATGTAAAACAAAAACTGGTGATAATTGGATGATTGAAAGAGAACTCAGAAAATACTTTAAACAAGGATTAGAAAAAGAAGGTATTGAATTACCAAGTGGTATCGTTTATCCACTGGAGCAAGCCAGTGACAATTAACGATATCCTTTTAAGTAGCTTCATACTAAGTGTCATATCGTTTATCCTTATGGCCATTGATAAAAGTAAGGCAAGTGCTCGTAAAGCTAGAACTCCTGAATATACTTATTTCATACTGACACTTTTTGGTGGGTTTTTAGGAGTGTATATCGGTGGAATGGTATTTAGGCATAAAACAAAGAAAAAAAGCTTCCAATTAAAAATTATTATTGCACTCATATGTTATGTTTTACTTGCTTCTTTCTTATACAATAATTAATAATGTAGCTTGCTTCATATTCATATCACTCAATATAAATAAAAGAAAGTGGTAAAATGTATATAGAAGGAGATGAGTCCAATGTTGAAAAGAATTCAATTAGTTGTGAATAATCATCAGTTATCCTGCCATCATACCGATAAATACTTCTATATCTTAAGAGGTTTTAAAGACTATATTGATCATATACCGTTTCCGGTACAACATGATTCTGATAATTTAGATAAAATGAAAAACCGCTATATTCTAGAGGAAGAATTAAGTGACTTTGATATGTCAAGATTTGAAGGATATAAAATTGTTGAAGTAATATTTAACTTCTTTGAAGATAACAAAGTACTAAAAGATGGTCATATCGTAAGTCTAACACCACTTGATTTAGATGTTATTGACAAGGTCCATATTTTTAATCAGATTGATCAATTAAAGGATGTAACGGATGAAAAACTGAATGATGCAGAAAGACTTGAATACTTAAATAGTGTTTTAATCACAAACTAATATAATGCAAGAGGTCACTTAAATAAAGTGACCTTTTATTTTTTCTAAGTTATAATATTTATACAGAGGTTAGCATATGAAAAAGTTTATCCCAGGACTTAGAATCATTAAAACATTCACTGCAGTATTCATTTGCTTTGTAATTTTCTTCGCGCTTGACTACTATCGCCCTATACATGCATTAATTGCATGTGTATTAATGATGCGCGAAACAAGTGAAGAAACTAGAATTGTTGGTCTTCAACGTGTTAAAGGTACGATACTTGGCGGATTTCTATCTTTTGTAACTTTAATACTATTAGATCACTTTAATATACCCAGTGAATCCTTATGGTCGGCACTGATGATTAGTTTATCTCTTTTGGTTTCCTTTACTATCTGTAAAGGATTTGAGACACAACCTTACGTAGCGACAATGTCAGGTGTGGTGTTACTTATTACACTGGTGAACCATGCAGATAGTACGCAGAATATTTTCTCTTATGTTGGAATAAGAGTGCTTGAAACCTTAGTCGGAATATTTATTGCTTTTTTAGTGAATCGATATATGAATTTTAAATTCTTAAAGTCATAAGTATAATATGATAGTTTTAAGAAATAAGTTGTTAAATTATGTCATTCATTAATTAAAAATGGTATATATGTTTAGATTTGGTATAATAATATCCATAAGTCAAAAACAATCTGAATTAGAGGTAAACAAGATGAAAAACAAAATAAATAAAATTATTAGTTCGCTATTAGTAATTGGAACAGTATTAATGATATATACTATTTTTGATTTTGGGATGTTACCAGTTAAATATTTTGCTGGTATTGTTTTCGTAATCCTAAGTTTCGTATTTCTAATGATCATGTGGATCATGAAATCAAACAAAAATGGTAAAAATTTTATAGGATTGCTTTTAGCAATTGCCCTTATTCTAGGAACAACTCAAGTATCAAGACTCACATCAACCATCGGTAAGATTACAGGGGCAGACACTGAAGTCCACGTTGTAAATGTTATTGTGATGAAGGACTCATCTGTTGATAAGATGAAAGATTTAAAAGACAGTACGTTTGGTGCTAACTATATTGCAGATACAGAGAATATTAAGAGAACCTTAGATAAGATTAATGAGAAGGAAGATTATACACCAGAAACAGAGAAATTCACATCATATGAAAATATGATCAATGCTTTATATGATGGTAGTATTGAAGCAATAATACTTTCAGATTCACATACAGCATTTATAGAAGAAATAAAAGAAAACTTTGAAGATGAAACTAAGATAGTTGAGTCTTACATGTTTGCTGATAAAGTTGTTAAGAAAAATCAAAATGTTGATGTTACTAAAGATACATTTAGTATATTTGTATCTGGTATTGATACATATGGGAAAATTAACTCAGTAAGTCGATCAGATGTAAATATGATTGTAACTGTAAACCCTGTAACGAAACAAATTTTACTAACTTCAATTCCTCGTGATTACTATGTAAAACTTCACTCATTTGGAGTTAAAGACAAATTAACTCATGCCGGAATATATGGTGTGAACGAGTCAGTTCATACTTTAGAAGACCTTCTAACAGAATCACTACCTGAAGAGTCAAGTGAAAAAATAGAGATAGACTATTACCTTCGTGTTAACTTTACTTCAGTTATCAATATAGTTGATGCGCTGGGTGGTGTACAAGTGAACTCAAAATATGCATTTAAATCCGGAGCAGGACCGTCATTTACACAAGGTATGAACACAGTGAACGGGACAGAGGCATTAGCCTTTGTAAGAGAACGATATAATCTTCCAAATGGAGATTTTGATCGTATAGTTAATCAACAAGCTTTAATTACAGGAATCATTAATAAAATGATTTCCCCTGCAATTATCACTAATTATGGTTCCTTCCTAAATTCTATTGGGGAAGGTATGGAGTTTAGTATGAATGACTCCGATTTGAATAAACTAATCCGTCAACAATTAGATACAATGAGTAGTTGGGATATTATAACTATTCAACTAAAAGGTACAGGTGCATCAAGTACAACAACATATAGCATGCCAGGCTGGAATCTGTATGTTTCAGAACCAGATTATGCAAGTGTAACAAGAGCCGCACAACTTATTCAATTGATGGAACGTGGAGAAGTTATATCCGCTGAATAGATAAGACAATAATTAAAAGGTTATCAGAAGAGTCTGAATGATAGTGTATCGTTCAGACTTTTTACATTTAGTCTACATCTATATGTGAAATAATGATATGATGGATTAAGGTGATAAAATGGAATACATTATTAGTGGTGTAAATATAGAAGACATTCATCAGGTTCAACTCGAACTTATGAAAGAGGTCGATGAAATTTGTAGGAAGCACGGTATCGTTTACCAGTTGTTTTCAGGAACATTGCTTGGAGCTGTACGTCATAAAGGCTTTATTCCTTGGGATGATGATTTAGACATATGTATGCTTCGTGAAGACTACGAAAGATTCATTAAAATTTGTGAAACAGAACTTGATGAGAAGTATTTCTTTCAGAGGCCAGACACTGATAAAAACTACTTATTACAGTTTGGTAAAATAAGAAAAAATGGCACACTTTTTGTGGAAGGGTCCTTTGCATCGGAGGATATTCATCATGGTGTCTACATCGATGTTTTTCCGCTTGACGATATTAGACCCAATACATTCACAGGAAGTCTTCAAGAGAAAATATTTTTTCTGTTAAATAGACTGAACTTAGTAAGATCTAAATCTATTGCGAATGCATCAAATAATATGTTATCAAAGATTGTTCGTAATATGATGAGATATTTAATGGTGTTGTTTCCAAGAAAAGCAATGAATTATTTACTCAAAAAGACTGCAACATCAATGTCTTCAAAGGAAGCTATTTATGTGGCAGATGTCACCAGTGGGAATGCTCCTGAAGTATTTAACTCTTATGTATTTGATAAATCAACTTTTACTAATGTTAAGGAATTTGAGTTTGAAGGGTGTTATTTTCTCGGTCCTAAAGAATACGATACAATCTTAAGATTGAATTTTGGGGATTATATGACACCACCGCCATTAGAAGAGCAAATAGGTCATCATAATATTATTGAAATAATTCTATAGTTATAAAGGGCATATATAGTCCTAAGTAAACTAGGATACTTTGTAAAAACATGGTATAATCAATACTAAAAGTACATATGAGTAGGGGGAGAATAAGTTGAGAAACCAAAGATTTTTAATAGCTCTAATTATATTAACTTTTATATTAGCAATTCCAACAACGATTATAGCAATATTTGAGTCAAGGCCTAAAGATATTGAAAGCGAAATATTTAAACCAGTTATAAATTTTTATCAAGATATTGAGTTTGAAATTAATGTGGACGATATAAGTCATAATGAATATATAGATACGATAATTAACTTAAAAGATAGTGAGATTGATAATGTTATTTCATTGGAGTTTAAGTTAGATGAGGTCGGTAGTAAAGAAGGTAAACTCACTTATGATAGAGATGGTATAGTTTATGAGGATCACTTCACTTATAGTGTGGTTGATAATATTGCACCATTGATTCATCAAAATTCAACATTTGTCACACAACTATTTGGCACAGTAGACTACAACGAATACTTGAGTGTTACAGACAACTCACTGCGAGAAGGTGAGACACTTGAAGTAAATGTTAATGATGAAAATTTAGATACAAGTATTCCGGGTAATCACTATGTTACAGTTTCAACTGAAGATGCTTCTGGAAATCGTGCAGAGTATGTTGCTTTAGTGATTGTTTATGGTAATTAGTTTAGTTTTTATAAAAAACGGGGGTAAAAATTATGTCAAAAGATAATAATGAGTTGGGAATAAATGATTATTTTAACATCATCAAGCCTTATATAATTCATATGATATTAATCAGCTTGATTTTTTCAATGTCTAGCTACATTCTTACTCATTTACTGGTAAAGCCAGTCTATCAAAGTAGCGCGACAGTCATCGTTAATAATAGGCGTGATGAAGGTGCTGCAATTACTGGTGATGAAATCAATTCAGCAAAAAATCTCGCGAGTGTGTACTCAATTATAATTAAGAGTAATGCAGTAATGGAACCAGTGATTGATGAGCTTGGTGTGGATTTAACAAATCAAGCTTTATCCTCAAAAGTATCTGTTTCTGCAGTAGATAATACACAAGTAATAAAAATAACTGCAAGCGATACTGACAATGTTATGGCAAGAAACTATGTTAATGGAATTCTTAAAATTGCCCCAAGTATCATTGTAGAAAAGGTAGAAGCAGGTAGTGTTAAAGTAGTATCTTATCCACAAGTATCAACGAATCCTGTATCTCCCAATATAAAAATGAATGTTCTTATTGCAGGTTTCTTTGGATTAATGCTAAGTATTGCATTTGTTCTAATTCGATATCTATTAGATAGAACATTTAAGAATCCTAAGGAGATTGAGATGTATCTAGATATTCCGGTTTTGGGAGTTATTCCAGATTATGAATCTGTCAGTAGGGGTAAATAGATATTAAGAGTATTTTCGAAAAAAATTGAGTAGGTATAAGGAGCTCTTAGTAAATATTGTACTAAGAGTTTTTTATGATTTAACAAGTTTAGTAAGGTTAGCATAGAATAGCTTCAATCAATTATTATATTAAGGTGGACAACTACTTGTAATATCAGGTTCATTTGGTTTCTTAATGAGAACTAGTGTATAATTAGTTATGAAACACCTTGAGGTTGAAAGAGATATAAATGAAGACAGAAAAGAAAAAAATATTATATATTAGCTCGACACATGCTGGAATGCATGATAGCTCAATATACTTTGATTTGATGCAAGAATTTGTTTCAAATGGTCATGAAGTTACTATAGCTTATGCAAGAGAAAAAAGGCTGAGTTTAGAAACTGAATTATTCGTAGAGGATAGTATTCGGTATTTAGCAATTAAAACTGGTAATATATCAAAAAATAAAAACTTAATCGAAAAAGGGATTTCTTTACTAACGATAGACCCTATCTTTGCACGAGGATTCCAACAACATTTGCCAGAGGAAAAGTTTGATTTAGTATTATATTCAACACCTCCAATTACATTTATCAAGACATTAAAGTATCTAAAAAGAACTTCACCAAAAGCTTTTGTTTACTTAATGTTGAAAGATATATTTCCTCAAAATGCAGTGGATATAAACATGATGAAAGAGAACTCACTCATTCATCGTTTCTTTAAAAAT
>CAYPHX010000054.1:0-8685 GCA_964410635.1 uncultured Erysipelothrix sp.
CCTAAATTAGCCCATACTTGCATTTCATGGTAGTAGTTTGCGTTAAAGATTGTTTTAGGTCCCCCATGAATATCAAGTATTGCTGGATACTTCAAAGTTAGATCATAACTCTGTGGTGTTAGAACCCACCCATCAAGCTTAACGCCATCGTTTTCAAAAATATGGTGTTTTGGTTTTGCGACATATTTATCATCTAGAAGATTTTTGTTGATATCAGTCAATTGGTTTAAGCCATTTGAATTAAAGTCTAATGCATAGATTTCTTGTAGTTTACTACTATGAAGTACAATCGCATAGAATGTATCATCAAGTACTGTCCAGCCATCAATAGAATCAGTATCAAATAGTTTATCTAATTTTTGTCCATCAAATTTATATAAGATGGTGCCTGTTTGATAGGTTCCGACAAAATAGAAATGATTGTTGATTACTCTTGTAGTGATACTACCACCAAAGCGAACATCAGCACCAGTAGAGTTATATGAACTAAGTCCAAAATCTAAAGCTCTTGTAGCAATGCCATCATCTAGAGTATAGAAATGACTGTTTGAGTTTAACCCTGATTCTTTCATGTCTTTAGCAAATAGATATTGTTGACCTAATATTTCAAAATAAGCATTGATACTAATTGTTTGATTGTCTACATATGTTTGAGTTAAAGTATTTGCTTTAAAATCATAATGGTAAGCATCTGAATACAGTTTTGATATACCTTCATCCTTTTGAGTTGTGATGTAAAGTCTTTGAGTGTCTTCTTGATATGAATAACTGTTGATATTTATGTCTTTATCAAAAAGTCTTTTATAAGTTTTTAACTTTGGATTATAAAGTAAGAGAGTCGCTTTAGCATTTCTTATATAGTCTCCACCATTGATATAAAATGGTATAGTAGTAATTTCTTCAAAGTATTCAGTTTGAGAAAGTGTTGAGACGTAATCTTCACGATTGGCACTGTCCTCGTAGAGGATATGTGCTCTTTCATTCAGAGAAGTAGAGATTACCCATGTTTCTTCATCAACGATTGTAATTTTAGAAACAGGTACATTGAGTGTCTGGTAGTAATCGAAAGTTTTAAGTTCAGTATCATAAATATATAGTACAGTTTTTAATTCTTTCTTATCAGATATCTCTTGATCACTTTTTTCAAATGGTATTAATATATGTGTATCATTAAGCCAAAAGTAGCTTGTTTTAGTTTTAAGATCTAATGCTTTATAGTCACTATGACCATCAGAAATATAAAGTTTAGTATCATAATTATTGTTGTTGTAGTTTGCTTTGCTTTTGATAAAGGCAAACTTAGTTTTTGATGGATTACTTTCAATAGCTGATAAATAGTTATAATTTAAGAAATCTTTTAATTCTATTGCTTTCATACTCTCTCCTGCAAATGCTACTTAGGCATTTATGTCTTCATCATTTTGATTGACGACTGTATACTCCACATCAATTGCTTTTTCAGCTGCTTCTTGTGTTTTAGCTGCTTCTTTAGCTTTTTCAATTAATTCTTTATTTGCTCTTCGAGTTTTTAATAAGAACTCAAAAGAAATACCGGCTGTAATAACCAGTCCCATAATAACAAACCAAGAAATAAGTCCTGCAAGTTCTAAAAATCCAGTAAAATCTCTTGTGGCATTATAAAGTAAAATAACAAATGCAAAGATATAACCACCGATAAATAGGATAAAGGCAAAATTAAATTGATAATGCATAATACCAAAAACATAAGCTCCAATGACTAATGATAAAATCGTATAGTTTATTAGCACAGATCCTTGAAATGGATGTCCTTGAAATGCAAAGACTGCAATTGAGAATAGAGCTAAACTTATTCCAAAGAATATAAGTGAAATTACAATTCTTTTCTTTAAATCAATATTGTTTAACATGTTGTTACCTCCCGTTGTTATCTAATATATTATTTCGTAAAGTGGTTATAGTATCTTCATCAATACCCAGTCCAGCTTTAATGAAATTATCAAAGTTTTCATATGTTTCTTCAATCGCCTTGAAACTTGTATCAAGAAACTCTTTACGAACACCCAGAACATCTAAGAGGAGTTCCTCATTGGTTTCATCAAATGGATAGAACTTTTGAATTGATGGGAGTAAAGATTCTTTACTCTTTTCAATATTTTCGTTTGTTCTTAAGAAATCTTTATAAATTTCTTCATCACTCACTCCTAATAGTTTGAGTAGTAGTGCACTGGCAAAACCTGTGCGGTCTTTACCAGCAGTACAGTGATAAAAGACAGAACCATCTTCAGAATATCTTGCGACTTGTTCGATGAAGTACTTATATGATGCTCTAGCATTGGCATCTAAAACAAATGATTCATAGATATCATACATAAAGTCTGAAGAGTTATCATTTGATGCTTTCTCAATTTGAACATTGGGATCTGCATCATTCTTTTCATCTTTCATGATAACAATGTTTTCCATATAAACTCCGTCTAGTTGCATGTTTCTTTCGTTATTTATTTCATGCGTATTTCTAAAGTCAACAACAAGTTTTAAAGCATTGTGATTCAGTAGGTTAGTTTTATCTTGTTCATTTAAATTGTTAAGCGGTCCCCCTCTTAAGAGCTTGTGCTTCTTAACGACACCATACTCACTTGTGATTCCACCTAAGTCTCTAAAATTTCTGATTGTTTGCATAAGCACACTCCTTTGTATTATTTTATCATAAATGAAAGTCTATTCAATGTGTTATAATGATTATTAGATGAAGACTAAAAGGGGTTAGCATGATAAAGACAGATATTTTTATTTTAGGAAAAGGACCAGCGGGTATCCAAGCATCTATATATGCAAGAAGATCTAACCTAGATCCAATCGTAGTGGGTAAGGATTTAGGGATGAGTGTTAAGGCAAGACATGTGGAAAACTTTTATGGATTTCAAAGTATTAGTGGAACAGAACTTGTTGAAGCAGGAATCAATCAAGCAAAAGAGTTGGGGATTGAAGTGAAAACAGATGAAGTTGTTTCTTTATCTTTTCATGAAGAAGGCTTTCTGGTCAGTACTTTGAAGGAAACTTATTTAACTAAATCATTTCTATTTGCGAGTGGTACACACCGTAATGTCTCAAGAATCAGAAATATTGCACGCTTTGAAGGAAAAGGTGTATCATACTGTGCTGTGTGTGATGCGTTCTTTTTTAAAGACAAAGTCGTCGCAGTATTTGGTGATTCAGAATATGCTGTTAGTGAAGTAGATGCACTGATAGATGTTTGTAAAAAGGTATATGTATTTACCAATGGTAAAGAAGCAAGTAAGAATTTTGATCCAAGAGCCCATATCATTACTGATAAGGTGAAATCAGTATCCGGTGATTCAATGCTTGAAACAGTTGATCTAGAGGATAGAAGTATTGAAGTATCCGGTGCTTTTGTGGCACTGGGTACAGCAAGCTCAACCGATCTGGCACAGAAGATTGGTGTTGTTGTAGAACGTAATCGAATTGTTGTGAATGAAAATATGGAGACTAACATACCAGGAATCTATGCAGCAGGTGATTGTACTGCAGGTTATCAGCAAATCGCTAAGGCTGTGGGCGATGGTTGTGTTGCGGGTATGAGTATGGCGCAGTTTATTCGTAGAAGTAAACGGTAATAGGAGGAACAAGATGAAAGAATTAGACTCAAAAGAAATTAAAGTAGCACAAGATGCTTTATTTGATAAAGCTGAATATGAATCACTGATGAATTTATTTAAGATGTATGCTGATACGACAAGACTTCGTATCTTCTCTGTTTTAGCAATGAAAGAATGTAGTGTTATGGAGTTAAGTCAAATCCTTGATATGAGTCATTCTGCCATATCGCATCAACTATCTAATTTAAGAAAACATAATCTTGTTAAGTTTAGAAAAGTAGGTTTAAATGTATTCTATTCACTTGCGGATGACCATGTTATGACCATCTTCCAACAAGCTTTAGATCACGTTGTTGAAAAGACTTGTGACTAGATATATTAGACTTTGATTGAGCAATGATATACTTTGATGTAACACCTTTCATGAAATAAGCTAATAATGTTTACATTCATTTGAAAACGTGTATAATAGTAATGAAAGAGTGGAGATAGTATGAATAAAGAACTGTTGAATAATGGTTACTTCTGGCAAAAGATTGATTCACTGATGTTGTCAACCAGTGTCGTAATTTCTCAGCCGAAGGGGAGCCATCATGAAAAATATATTAATATGGTATACCCTGTAGATTATGGTTATTTGAATGATACAGATGCTATAAAAGTATTTAAGGGAAGTATCAAAACAAGCAAGATTGATGCCATTATGATTGTTGGCGACATCTTGAAAAGAGACTTAGAAGTAAAGTTACTTCTTGGTTGTAATGAAAAAGAAGAAAAGAAAATTCTTCAGTTTATTAACCAAACAGATTATCAAAAAGGGATTTTGGTAAGACGTGGTAATGAACTACCTGACTGGGGATTAACAGATTAAAAAGCGAGAGGGAACTCTCTTTTTTAATTAAAAAAAGACACTATATAGTGTCTAAATTAAGTTGAAATGCTCTAGTGCTTTATAAACACCATCATCTTCTATATTAGCAGTCACATAATCGGCTGCTTTTTTTAATGATTCAATACTGTTACCCATCGCAACACCAATGGCTGCTTTATGAATCATTTCTTCATCGTTTGCTGCATCACCAAATGCAATGGTTTGATCCCATGTTAAATTGAGTGCTTCTAATACATGTTCAATCCCTTTGATTTTACCAGCATTTTTAGAGTAAAGATCATAAGCACCATCATATGCTCTGGCGTATGTGTCATCTGTAAATTTTGAGGTTGAGACAATCATGTCCTCATCTCCCATTAAGAATACACCCATGACACTATCTGACAAGTCTACATCATGTGCTGTTTTATCAACTAAGATATGTTGTTTCTGACTTCCTTGCATGTATACAGTTTGAAAGGTATTTAAGTCATGATAGACTGGCATATTTTTCTCTTCTTTTAATGCAACTGCAAGATTGTTTTCTCGAGCATACTCAATGATGTTTTCAATCTCTTTTAAATCCATTTCTTCTTTAAAGATAAGATTTAAATCAGTATCATAAACACATGCACCATTTGTGGTTACATAGTAGTTTGGTTTGACCGATTCATGAACATCATCATGAATAAAATAAAATGCACGTCCAGTAGCAACCATGACCTCAATATTGTTCTCTTTTAGTTTATTGATGGCCTCTAATGCACTTTCTTCAAGCGTTATTTTGCCTCTTTTTATGAGGGTATCGTCAATATCGAATATTGCGAGTTTAATTTCTTTTTTTTCCATAGACATAGTGTAACATATTCTTTATCTTTGTTTCAATTTAAGTTATAATAATACAAATACAAACAGGAGGAACATATGAACGGTAAGGTAATTAAAGAAGCATATACATTTGATGACCTACTCTTAGTACCAGCTAAAAGTAGTGTAGTCCCAGCAGAGGTTCGTTTACAAACGAAATTAACGGATAAAATTACATTGAATGTACCAATCATCTCAGCAGCAATGGACACTGTTACTGAAGAAAAAATGGCACTGAAACTTGCACAGTTAGGTGGTATGGGATTCATTCACAAAAACATGCCTGTAGAAACACAAGCAGCAATGGTTAAAAATGTAAAAGATGCTGTTGTGAGCGCAGATGATGTTGAAGCAAACTTAGATAAAGATGGTCGCTTTATTGTAGGTGCAGCTGTTGGAGTTGGCGCTAATACATTAGAACGTGTTAAAGCATTGGTTGAATCAGGTGTTGATATTATTACAGTTGACTCGGCACATGGTCACTCCGAAGGTGTAATTAATACAGTAAGAGAAATAAGAGAAGCATATCCAGAACTTGATATTGTGGGTGGTAACATTGTTACTGCTCAAGGTGCAACAGATCTTATTTATGCTGGAGCTAACGTTGTTAAAGTAGGTGTGGGTCCAGGATCAATCTGTACAACACGTGTTGTTGCAGGCGTTGGTGTACCACAACTGAGCGCAGTTAATGATGTATATCAAGTTGCTAAACAGTACAATGTTGGTGTCATTGCCGATGGTGGTATTAAACTATCAGGTGATATCGCTAAAGCACTGGCTGCAGGAGCAGATGTTGTTATGTTAGGTGGACTTTTAGCAGGTACAGAAGAATCTCCTGGAGATATCATTGAAGTATTCGGTCAAAAAGTTAAAAACTATGTAGGAATGGGTTCATTATCCGCAATGCAAAGAGGGTCCAGTGACCGTTATTTCCAAGGTGGCGTTGATGAGCTTAAAAAATTAGTACCAGAAGGTATTGAAGCAACTGTTCCTTATAAAGGAAGTATTCAAGATGTTGTTCACCAAATGCTTGGTGGCTTACGTTCTGGAATGGGATATTGCGGATGTGCGACTGTTGAAGAAATGAAACTGAATGCACAATTTGTTAAAATTACAGGTGCAGGACTTAAAGAAAGTCATCCACATGATGTCGATAACGTAAAATCAGCACCAAACTATCAAAAGTAAGAAGGGTATTATGACACAAGATAAAATATTAGTAATCGATTTAGGAAGTACAGTAAATACTGACTTAGCACGAAGTATTCGTGCCTTAGGTGTATATAGTGAAATACATCCTCACGATATTACACCAGAAGAAATACTGAACTTAAAACAAGTTAAAGGAATTATATTAAATGGTGGTATTAATAGAAACGTAGATGAAAATGATGTTGTAGTCGCTGATGCACTCTATGAATTAAACATTCCATTGATTGCTATTGATTATCCACAATCAAAATTAGAATCAAATTTAGAAGACATCCCAAACACAGAAGCGCTTAAAAACTTCATATTTGAAGTCGCAAAAGCAAATCCAACTTGGAACATGGATAACTTTGTAAATGCAGAAGTAGAAAGTCTAAGATCAAAAATCAAAGACAAAAAAGTACTACTCGCATTAAGTGGTGGTGTAGACTCTTCAGTTGTTGCAGCACTCCTTATCAAAGCAATTGGTAAACAACTTGTATGTGTTCATGTTAATCATGGTCTCATGCGTAAAAATGAATCTGAACAAGTATTAGAAATGTTTAAAGAAGATCTTGAAGATAACTTAATCTATGTTGATGCATCAGAAAGATTTCTCGGGAAATTAAAAGGCGAATCTGATCCAGAAGCAAAACGTAAAATTATTGGACATGAGTTTATTTCAATCTTCGATGAAGAAGCTTCTAAGCTTGATGGTATCGACTTTTTAGCACAAGGTACAATCTACTCAGATGTTGTTGAAAGTGGCACAAAGACTACTAAAACAGTCAAATCACACCATAATGTTGGTGGACTACCAGAAGATATGACATTTGAACTTGTAGAGCCTTTATCAACACTATTTAAAGATGAAGTAAGACAAGCTGGACTTGTACTGGGACTACCTGAATCCATGGTATTCAGACAACCATTTCCAGGACCAGGCTTAGGAATTAGAGTCCTTGGCGAAGTGACTCACGAACGCCTCACAGCAACACGTGAATCAGATGCAATACTACACGAAGAGTTTCTTAAAGCAGGCCTCAACAAATCAGTATGGCAATACTTCACAGCCGTACCAGAATTTAAATCAGTCGGTGTAAAAGATGGAAACCGTACCTATGCACACCCAGTTATCATCAGAGCAGTTAATGCAGTAGATGGTATGAGTGCAACCATAGAACCCATCCCATATGAAGTATTAAACAAGATTGTCGATAGAATCATAAACGAAGTACCTTATGTAAATAGAGTCTTCTATGATCTATCTCCAAAACCTGTTGCTTCGATAGAATACGAATAACAGTCACTTGGCTATCATGAAATCAAGAAAACCCACTAAACAGTGGGTTTTTTGCATGTTTGAATGTGAGAATACAGAGAATAATCAGCAAGTGATGTCAAAATGATGTCAAAATTTTTAGAAGATTTTGGTAATATATCAAAGAAATGTAAATCTCATTCGATTTTGTTCTCAAAAAAAGAACTTATTTCTTCTTTTTCTGCCAATGAATCAACAAACAAGTATTCTTTGTTATCTATTGATTTTTTAAGGTGATCAATATTAATTGGATAAAAAGCAGATTGATGTTCATCAAAAGAAAAAGTCAGAGCTTGCTGAAAGGAGCAGAAGAACTGTCGCATGATCAGGAGGACATACTGAAGCGATCAACTTAATTGATATGGAAGGTGGTCACGAAAAATCGGTATCCAAAGTATTTGCAAAGTGAAGAAATAAGAAGGAATTAAGTATAAAAAATTATTTCTATAGAAACTTTGAACTGACCTAGTTCAGTGGTACCAAATAAAAAAAGAATACTTCTATCGATTCATTGTAAAATGGAAAGATGGAGGTATTTTTAAAGATTGAGTGTGACACCATAGATAATAAAAACTTTAAATAATAGAAGTACTTCCTTTGCGGTTAATATGACGTATAGTTATATAAGGAGGTTATCAAGTAACTGCTAAAAATATTAAAAACTAGAGCCAAAGTAGGGGAGGCAGAAAATTATATATGGATAGGTCATTGTAGTTCGTTTATCAAGAATATAATCGTGAGACACGAAGGGGAAAATAATGAAAAAATTACAAACGAACTGATATAGTTCATTTGTAATTTTTTTCATTATACTTTAAAACGATATATATTAATTGATG
>CAYPHX010000055.1:0-8505 GCA_964410635.1 uncultured Erysipelothrix sp.
ATACTGGGGTTTATAACACTATGGGGCGACCGACGGGACTCGAACCCGCGAATGCCGGGACCACAACCCGGTGCGTTGACCAACTTCGCCACGATCGCCATGTGCTTATTAATAATACAACATATAAATCAATTTGTAAATAGTTATTTTTAGAAAGTGCTTTTTGTGGTATAGTATTAAGGAAAAAGGAGGTCATCATGAAAACAGCTATAGTGACAGACTCTTCCGCAGGGATATCCCTAGAACGAGAACAAGAACTTGGTATTACCGTACTACGTATGCCACTTGTGATTGATGAAGAAGAGCATATAGAAGGTTCTACTATTTCTCGAGAATCATTAATTGAAGCTATGTTGGATGGTAAAACAGTTCGAACATCGCAACCTAACATTCAAAATACGATGGATACTTTTACAAAGTTATTAGAAAATTATGACCATATAATATATTTACCAATCTCAAAACATCTTAGTGGAACATTTGATACAGCAAATATGATTTCCCAAGATTTCGAAGGAAAACTAACAGTAATTGATACGGAATGTGTCAGTTGGCCATTACAAAGGATGACTATTGATGTTATCGAACTATTAGAAAAAGGATATACAGCCGAAGAAATTAAATCAATAATTGAGGAACAATCGTACATGTTCGCAGTGTTGATACCTGATGATTTGCAATACTTAAAACGCGGTGGACGTATCAAACCAGCGGCGGCAGCAGTTGCGAATCTATTAAAGATTATCCCAATACTTTCAGTTACTGAAGGTGAAATTGATTTATATGACAAAGTAAGAACACATAAAAAAGCAGTTGCTACAGGATTTGAAAAAATACTGGAATTTAAACCGGTAGAAGAATATCACTGGGCTGTCCTCAATGGTGGTGCAGAAGATTCACTAGTATCATCAATTGTGGAAAAGTTACAGGGAAAAACAGGTGAACCTGTTTATAGTGGATATCTATACCCTATAGTACTTGCACATACAGGGCCTGGAACCGTTGCTTTTGTAGCAGTAAAAAAGATTAAGGAGCTCACATGAATTTTATAGAAACACAACTAATCACAGCATTACAAAAAAGTTTGAAAGATAATTATTCTTTCGATGTCCCCCAAGACTTTATCAGTCTAGAGATCCCAGCACGATCTGAACAAGGAGATTATGCGAGTAATCTAGCGATGCGTCTTACAAAGGAACTTAAAAGAAATCCACGTGAGATTGCACAATCAATTGTTGACTCAGTATCTGACTTAGATCTAATTGATAAAGTTGAAGTCGCAGGACCAGGATTTATTAATTTCTTTATTAAACCAGAAATCCTAGCACAGGTTATCAACAATGTATTGGATCAAGGGTCAGCATTTGGTTCAGTATCACGTGAAAGTGATGAAACAATTATGGTTGAGTATGTATCAGCCAACCCAACAGGACCACTTCACGTAGGTCATGCACGTGGTGCAGCTTGGGGAGATTCACTCACAAGAATTATGAAGTTTGCGGGTTATAATGTACATAGAGAATATTATATTAATGACCTTGGAAATCAAATCACAAATCTATCACACTCGCTTTACGCAAGATACTTACAAGCACAAGATATTGAGGCAACATTACCAGAAGATGGATACCACGGACCTGATATTGTTGAGATCGCAGCACAAGTATTACAATTAGAAGGTAATAAGTGGAATGATGCTAAACAAGAGGAATGGGAACCATACTTTAAAGAGTTGGGAATCAAACTTGAGTTAGAGCGGATTAAAAAAGATTTAAAATACTTTGGTGTTGAATTTGATATGTGGTCATCGGAAAAATCACTATACGATGAAGGACTTGTTGAAAAAGTACTGGAAGATTTAAAAAACTTAGGTGTCACTTATGAAAGTGAGGGCGCATTATGGTTTAAATCTACAGACTATGGTGATGATAAAGATAGAGTACTTATTAAAAGTGATGGATCATATACATATCTTGTTCCAGATATTGCTTATCACCTTAATAAACTAAAACGCGGAAACGATCGCCTCTTAAATCTTTGGGGTGGAGATCACCACGGTTATATCCCAAGAATGAAAGCAGCTTTAGAATCATTTGGCCATAAAGATGTGTTAGATGTTGATATCATTCAAATGGTAAGATTACTAGAGAATGGACTGGAAGTTAAAATGTCCAAGAGAACTGGAAATGCAGTTGGACTTGTAGAGCTTGCTGAAGATATTTCAGTCGATGCAGCACGTTATTTCTTTGTTTCTCGTTCACTTCAAACACCACTTGATTTCGATCTTGACTTAGCGCGTTCAAAAACTAATGAGAATCCAGTATACTATGCACAATATGCACATGCACGTATCTCAAGTTTAGTTAAGCGCGTTGAGAACTTTGAAGAGCCAGAAATTATTGATGGTTTAACACATCAAAAAGAGATTGAACTTTTAAAAACAATTAATGAGTTCCCATCAGTTGTAGCCAATACAGCCGATTCAAGAAATGTTCATAACATACCAAACTATATCCATAGCTTGGCTCAGATGCTTCACTCATATTATGGAGAAGTAAAAGTTAATGATCCATCAAATATGAATTTAACATCACAACGTATTAAGTTATTACTTGCAGTACAAACAACACTACGTAATGCACTACACTTAATTGGTGTATCTGCACCTGATTCTATGTAAAATTAAGGACCTAACTCTTGAATTTGGGTCCTTTTACTTTGTGATAAAATATAATTTTTATAACAAGATACTTAAATAAAACTAGAATATATATGAATTAGATGTAATTATATAAAAAAGTTTAAAATAGTTTGTATACAACTCAATCATCTCTATGATAAATTTGAAGCAAGAGAATCACAACTCCAATTTGTTTTAGGAAAGGAAAAGATGATGGAAATCATTAGGAAAACAAATGGAAAAGTACCAAGAAGCATGTGACATATTAACGTCAATGGTTGGACAGGGAAAAGACAATGTCATTGCGCTTGCAACAATATCAAAAGAACTCAGCCAAGAGGGCTTGATAAGACCTGTTGTAAGAGATGTAGATGCAATGTATGAGGATGGCGTATTTTATATTGTTACGGATGCGCGAAGTAATAAAGTGAAAGAGATTGAAGCGCATAAAGAAGTTGCAGTTTCAGCAAACTTTGAGGATTTTCATAGCCATGGAGTCGCTAAAAACCTGGGTTGGGTATTAAAACCTGAAAATGCAGCGCTTAGAGAAAAATTAATGAAAGTATTTGAAGCATGGTATGTACCCACAAATGATGAGTCGGATATCAACACAGTATTTGTTGAAGTAAGACTTACAGAAGGCACATTAAGACTGGATCATGGACGTGAGTTCTACTACTTTAATTTTGCGGATAAAAGTGTATCGTATAAAAAACTATAATAGTGAGAAGAGTCAACAAGAAGTTGGCTTTTTTTGTTGACAAGTTTTCCTTAATATCGTACTATTGTATTAGCGTAATGGCACAAGGAGGAAGCATATGAGTACACTAAGTGGTTCAAGTGCGATTTATTTACAAATCCAAAAGCACTTTGAAACTGAAATCGCGGCAGGCCGCATGGCACCTGGAAGTAAGATTGATTCGATCCGTGCCTTGGCAGTAACTTATAAAGTTAACCCCAACACGATACAAAAATCACTTCAAGAATTAGAACGGTCTGGATTAATTTACACGGATCGAACAAACGGGAAATTTGTTACTGAGGACAAAGTAATAATTAAGGAGTTAAATGTTAAGCTCGCAAAAAGCTTAATAGAAAGTTTTGTGCTTGAGTCAAAAAAACTAGGCTTCACATTAAAAGAAATAGAAAAGCTTCTTGAGGAAGCATGGGAGAGTAATGATGACAGGATTGATTGAAATTAAAAACCTCAATAAGAGTTATGGGAAATTTAAAGTTTTAAATAATGTTGACCTATCGCTTGAGGGTGGAAAAATTGTAGGTTTATGTGGGCCAAACGGTGCTGGGAAAACGACTCTGATTAAAATATTGACAGGGCTACTTCGAGATTATGATGGCGAGGTCCTCATCGAAAATAATGGTGTTGGCGCAAAGTCAAAAGCACTGATATCTTACCTACCTGATATTAATTATTTCAACGATAATACAACGGGTGAAGCGGCAAAAAGTCTATACATCGACATGTACCATGACTTTGATCCTATTATCTTTGATAAGTTAATGAATGAGATGCGATTGGATTCAAAGTTAGCTCTAAAGAAAATGTCAAAAGGAATGAAAGAGAAGTTCCAACTGGCACTTTGCCTTTCAAGACAAGCTGACATTTATCTACTGGATGAACCGATTGCTGGAGTTGATCCTGCATCCAGAGACTTAATCATTGAAACAATCTTAGGAAATTATAGTGAAGGTGCCTTAATGGTAATTTCAACACACCTAATTTCAGATATTGAAGCAGTACTTGATGAGGTAATCTTTATCAATAATGGTGAAGTAACACTCCATGAAAACTGTGATGTGCTTCGTGAAAGAACAGGCTTATCGGTTAACGAACTGTTTAGAAAGGAATTCAAATGGTAGTAAAATTAATTAAACATGAATTTAAAGAAGCCAGTAGACGCTTCGTTCCGATTTTAGGTATGATTGTAGCGGCATCAATTATTTTAGCACTAAGCTTTAATATGGAGGCAATTTATAACGAAGGTATGATCCTTGTGATGTTAATGTTGATTCTTATGGGATTGGGAATTGCAGTAGTTGTAATGTCTTTTATGGCGTTTATTGATTTATTGTATACATCCCTTTACAACAAGAATGGTTATCGTCTATTTACCTTACCTGTAGAAACATGGGAAATCATTGTAGCTAAAATATCTGTCTATGCAATATGGAACGCGATTGTAGGTATTACAACATTACTAGCATTCATATTTATTACAGCCGTTACAGTAGATCTATCTGAGGTGTGGCTAATTGTGGATAGTATTATTCTATTCATTAAAGAAGTGATTGAGTTTCGAGTTGTCCTTGTAGGAATCCTTAGCACACTAACATCTTCCTTACTAACATTATCTCTATTCCTTCTGGTCGGAAGTATTGTCAACTCACACTATGTACAAAATCATCGTGGTATTAAAATGTTTATTGGATACCTAATATCCTATGTCTTGTTAAATCAAATTATGATGCAATTAGGCTCAGGTCTAGCAACTTCAATAAATGTATCTCTTGATCCAAACTTCCTAAATAATGCAAATGCATTTAATCCATTGATTCAAGGATGGGGTGCAATGTTTGATGTAAGCACAAACTTGTCTGGTTTAAGAACCTTATCAATGTTCTCTGTTCTAAACTTCTCAGTATCCATGTTGTTCTTATTTGGAACTACATGGTTCTGGAATAATAAGTTAGAAATTATAGATTAATTAATAAATGATAATGAAAAGAGTTGGTTTGAAGAAAACCAACTCTTTTATTATGAGAATAAAGATTTAATGACATTAGTTCCAGCAATGAACGTTCCAATTGAACTGAGGATACTTGTCATAAAGAAAACTAATATGATTCGTAACACTCGATTTGTATACCAACCTTTAACAGAACCCATATCATCACCTATCTTGTCAAAGTCACTGGTGAATGGTGGTCTGAAATATGCTTCTGTTAAACTGGCAAAGATACCAACCGCAAGAACGGGAGATAAAATACCAATGAAAGCTGTTAGAAACGAGACGACAATCGTTGCGACATGTGCGCCACTTAACAGCGCTCCTAAGGCCGCTAGCGTGCTGGATGTGATAATCCATGTAAGGAGTTGTTGGAATCCCATTTGTGGCGACTTGAAGGTTAGAATGGTGATAAGGGCTAATATAGTCCCGGGTATGATAAACCCTGACCATTTTGACTTCTTTTTTGTGATGGTTTTGTTGAGTTCGGCAATACTATAAGATTCATCTAAACATTCAATCATCCCTGGAGCATGTGCTGCACCAATGACAACAACAATATTATCATAAGGTAGATTATTTATTTTTTGTGCCATGAATCGATTACGTTCATGAAGAATTACTTCAGATATTTCTGGATAAGAATCATCCAACTCTTTTATAGATTCAAGCAGTAAGTCGCTTTCCTTTAATGATTCGACTTCATCTTCACTAATCTCCTCTTTTTCAAACATACTTGCAATCAGTGTTGCGGCTAAGTTTACTTTTTTCCACAAGTTAAACTGAGACCAAATACGATTCATCGTAATACTGATATCGCGGTCAATATAGTGAACAGGAATTTCAAATTCTTTTGAAGAAGTGATGGCCTGTTTCATCTCTGCACCAACTTCTGTATCTAAATCATCAGCTATCTTCTTTTGGTAACTGGATAAAATCAGGTTAAATACAAAGCTTGTTAATTTTTTTGATTTGATAATCGCCTTGATGTCCATATCTTCCTTAACAGGATTCATCAAAGCGTTGGCTCGATTACGGTCTAGCTCCACACAAACCACATCAGGTTGGATGTTTTCTATTGCTTCTTTAACTTCTATCACACTTTCCTTTGAGACATGTGCCGTAGAAATGATGTGAATTGTTTTATTGTTATGTATTAATGTTTTCATGAAGACCTCAATGTTAGTAGATAGCTTATTAGTAAATCATTTTGATTTTTTAAGTCTAGTTGTGTTTCTTTCTCGAATTTATCCATACGATAAATCAAGGTATTTCTGTGTAAGTAAAGTTTAGAAGCACATTGTGCTATGTTGGTACTTGTTTCCCAAAGCTTTTGTATCATTTCTTTGGTTTCAGGATTGTTTTCTATTAAGTTAAAAGCCTGGGGATACAATTTTTCTGGCTTGATAGCTGTCTTAAGTGTTTTTTGTATATATAATTCAGTAATATAGTTGATACGATCAAAGGCTATTGCTAGATAATCCACTTCACTTTCGAAGTAAGAAGGTGTTTCTTTATCGTATGTATGCTTATTTCCTATTAGAAAGTTAAGGTTAATATCTAAATCAAACTTTAGTAGTTCAAGTATTTCTTCAATTGTATCTTCAAGTGGACTGGGAATAGCTTGTACTACAATCGCAAAACTTGAATCATTGATTTGGATTAAATCAAGCGCGTTAAAATAGGATACTATAGTTTCGTTGACGAAATCATAATTATCCCTTAGCCCTTTATAATAAATAAAGAAGACTTCTTTGTTTAATAGTGAATCATTTAGTTTGAATCTCATAGATAACCCTTTCTTTGTGCATTTTAACTATATCATAATTTTCTAATACTTATTATACTTAGTTTATATTAGGAGGCTTAACAATGGCTAGTATTACTTTAAAGAACATTTATAAAAAATATGACGGAAACGATAAGTATTCTGTAACGGATTTTAATTTAGAGATTAAAGAATCAGAATTTGTTGTAATTGTTGGACCATCAGGTTGTGGTAAATCAACAACAATGCGTATGATTGCTGGATTGGAAGATATCACTGAAGGAACGATTTCAATTGGAGATCGTGTTGTGAATGATGTTGAACCTAAGGACAGAGACATTGCAATGGTTTTCCAAAACTATGCACTTTATCCACACATGACTGTTTATGACAATATGGCATTTGGACTTAAATTAAGAAAAATGCCTAAAGAAGAAATTGATGCTCTTGTTCAAAATGCAGCTAATATTCTTGGTTTATCTCATTATCTAGACCGTAAACCATCCGCACTATCAGGTGGGGAAAGACAACGTGTTGCCTTAGGTCGTGCGATTGTGCGTAAAGCGCAAGTATTCCTGATGGATGAGCCTCTATCAAACTTAGATGCAAAACTACGTGTTACGATGCGTGCTGAAATCGCGAAACTACACCAACGTCTTGGAACAACAACAGTGTATGTTACTCATGACCAAACTGAAGCGATGACAATGGCTGATAGAATTGTTATTATGCGTGCAGGATTAATTATGCAAGTTGGAACTCCTAAAGAAGTTTACAACAAACCAGAAAATATCTTTGTTGCAGGATTCATCGGATCACCTGCTATGAACTTCTTTACTGTTACATATAAAGATGGAAGAATTAGCGATGGTGATAAGTTAGATCTACCTGTACCTGAAGGAAAAATCAAATTACTTGAAGAAAAAGGCTATAATGGCAAAAAGTTAATCTTTGGAATTCGTCCAGAAGATATCCGAAACGAACAACTGGTACTTGAATCCAGTCCTAATTCAGTTATTACATCAAAAGTTGTCGTATCTGAATTACTAGGAGCAGAGATTATGCTTTATTCAGAAGTAGGTGAACATGAGTTCATCGCAAAAGTCAGTGCTACTGATATGTATACTGCAGGTGAATCAGTTCAACTTTCGTTCAATATTAACAAAGGTCACTTCTTTGATATTGAAACAGAAGAAAGAATTAAGTAAAACACACTAAAATAAGCGTCTTATTGAGACGCTTTTCTTTATATTTAGGATAAGTGAAATTTATGAGCATATAAGCTTTACAAAGCTATATAGCTATGTTATTAT
>CAYPHX010000056.1:0-8160 GCA_964410635.1 uncultured Erysipelothrix sp.
AAAGGTATATCATATTTACTCATTTGATGAGTCAATTAGAATATACCAGGAAGTTATAAGTCTTTTCATCGGGTCTGTGATACTTAAATGAACCTTCATAGAAATCATTAATTAAGTTTGCACAAGCAAGTACAGCACATCCCGCAATGCTAATAAGTACGATGTTTAGTAGGTCATATGAACCTTTCGCAAAAGTAATATAACCATCTCTATAAGCAAACAGAATACCCAAAGTGGTACTACTGAGTGATAAAGTCAATGATAAGGGTCTTAAAGCGATCCATAAATCATGGACAAACTTTTTCAAATTATTAAACATAAAGTCCTCTATTCTATAAAATCTTACGCTATAATACACTACGTAAGCTTAAAACACTTATCTTAGTTTATAGAAAATGAGGAGAAAGTACAATGAGAAAGTTTAAAATAATTTTATTATCTTTGTTACTAATTTCAGTAACAGCATGTTCAAATAAAAAAACAAGAAAACAAGAAAACATTAAAGATAGGCGTCATGCCGGCGGTGGACTCTGCACCCATCTTACTTGCACAAGAAATGGGACTATTTGAAAAAGCAGGTTTAGACATTGAGATAGAAATATACAACAATGCGATGAACCGTCAGTCTGCATTACAATCAGGTGAACTTGATGGTGCCATGACCGATGTGATTGCTTTGATCAATAATGTGGGCAATGGATTTGATATTAAAGTAACTACCAGTACAGATGGTGTATTTCCACTGTTAATTGGAAAGGACTTAGATCCAAGTAAAACACTTAAGTTTGGAATGATGGAAGTCAGTGTTACAAACTATTTAAGTGATATCTTATTAAGTGAATATAAGTTTGATAAAGAATACGTAACAGAACTTCCAGCACGATTAGCAATGGTGGGTAATGGAACGCTTGATGGAGCCATTATTCCTGAACCGATGGCATCACAAGGTGCACTTACTGGTTTAAGCAAAGTACATCTAGAACTCAAAGATGAATATTCACCAGAAGTGATGGTGTTTAGAAGTGAAAGTATTGCATCTAAAAATAAGGAACTACAAATTTTCCATGATGTATACAATGAGGCAATTGGTTTAATGCTTGAGAAAGAAGATGAAGTAAGAGATATCTTAATTAAAACCCTGGAGTTAAGTCCTGAGATTACAGATGATATCATTTTCCCAAAATACAACATGGCACGCGTACCCAGTGAAGCATACATTCAAAAAATTATAGATTGGAATGCATCAGTTTTAGGACAATCATTTGATTTGAAGTACGAAGACTTAGTTGATGCATCTTTTATTAAATGATTGAACTTAAAGATGTCCAGTTAAATTATAAAGACTTCAACTTAGATATCGCATCATTCACTTGTAAAAAAGGGGAGATTGTCAGCCTTATCGGACCTTCTGGTTCTGGTAAGAGTTCCCTTGTATCTTTAGTTTCTGGACTGATACAAAGTAATCGTGGAACAATTACAGTAGGGGGAAAGCTTGTTGATGGTGTCATGGATGATGTATCCATCATTCTACAGGATTATGCCTTATTGCCATGGAAGAGTGTTTATGAAAATATTGCGTTTATTCTAAGAGAAAAAAAAGTAGACGCTATAGATGATATTGTTATCGATATTTTAGAAAAACTACAAGTACTTCATTTAAAAGACCGTTACCCAAACTCTTTATCAGGCGGTGAAAGACAACGCATTGCAATCGCAAGATCACTAGTTCTAAAACCAAAGGTATTAATCTTAGATGAAGCCTTCTCTGCACTTGATAGTATCACTAAAGAGCACTTGGAAGACTTAGTCTTAAATATTAATCAAAATTACCAAATGAGTATTTTACATATCACCCATAATATTGAAGAGGCCATCAGTCTTGGAGATAGAATTTGTATTATGAAAAAAGGAAGCATTACTCAAGATATTTCTAATGATATAAAAAATGGTCATCCTAAAGTAAGCTATGAAGCATTTAAAGAAATGTTGAAAAGAGGTTTAGAAGATGAAAATTATTAACCGTAAGATAATGGGTGGCATCTTTATCTTAGGTGTATGGTATTTTGTGTCTTTGATTTTAAACTCACCTGTCTTACCTAATCCAAAAGCGGTAATACTTCAACTATTTTCAAATCAAGGTATGATTTTACTGCAGCATCTTAGCGTCAGTTTAATGCGCATCTTTATATGCTTACTAATTTCTAGTATTTTAGGATTGTTATTGGGTTATAGTATGGCAAAATCAAAAACTGTGGACGCATTACTCTCGCCCATTATTTACTTTTTGATGCCAATTCCTAAAGTTGCCTTTTTACCTATATTTATGTTGATGTTTGGATTGGGTGAGATGCCAAAGATTATACTGATTGTATCTGTAATCATCTTTCAATTTATTGTGGGTACTTACGCATCAATCCAAAATATTGAACCGGGTTTAGTAAAGTCTATGCAATCACTTAACTTAAGTAAACAAGCAGAATTTAAACACTTAATCTTACCATCAATCTTACCTTCATTACTGACATCGGTTAGGGTAAGTTTTGGGATTTCATTTTCAGTTCTATTCTTTGCGGAAACATTCTCTACAAAGTTTGGAATTGGTTATTACATCATGAACTCATGGGCTATGGCCAACAACTTAAACATGTATGCTGGCATCCTTGTATTGAGTCTTATAGGCGTATTGACCTATGAAATACTAGATTTAATTGAGCGAAGATTACTAATATGGAAACAATAGATAGGCATGACGCCTATCTTTTTGTATGCATAATAAAACACTCTGTGCTATAATTAGTTAGCCGGTTAACTAATGAGGTGATAGTATGAACCAAGAACTTGCAAAAATGTTCAGGACTTTAGCACAAAAACATCGTGCAGTACTTCAAGTCTTTATGAAACAACATGATATTTACTTAGGACAACATCGCGTCCTTTTTAGATTAGAAGAGAATCCAAATATTACTCTTACAGAACTTTCTGAAATACTTGAGGTTTCAAAAGAAAGTCTATCAGTGAGTGTGAGACGATTGGAAAGTACAAGATATATAATAAAACAAGTTGATGAGAAAGATAAGCGAAGAACCTTGCTGACACTCTCTGATAAAGGTTTAAATACAAGTCAAGCCTGTCGAAGAGGTTTTGATGAAGTGAATGCATCCATGTTTGATGGCATGGATGAAATAGAGAAGGCCAACTTAATGGCTTACTTTAATATCATGATACATAATTTGGAAGGCAGTGACATATGAAAAGAATACTAAAATATTTTAAGCCAACATTTTGGTGGGCTTTACTGGGTGTCTGTTTTGTAGCAGGAAGTGCCTTAATTGAGTTATACCAAATTAGAATGATGGGTAACATCATTGATGTGGGAATCCAAAACTCTGATATGCGCCTGATTTTAAATACAGGATATAAGATGATTGGACTGTCTTTTTTAGGTATCTTTATATCTGTCATGGGACTTGTAATACCCGCTTCTGTAACGACACAGTTTGCCCATAGATTAAGAACGGATCTATATGAGAAGATACAAGAATTTTCTATTAAGAACGTAAACAGATTTCAAACAGCATCCCTAGTAACACGTCTTACAAATGATGTTGATTTCTTGCAGCGTACAGCACTGATGAGTTTAAGGATGCTTGTTAGGGCACCTGTCTTATTGGTAAGTACTGTAAGCTTAACTTATATGACGAATAAGTTTTTATCTCGTGTGCCATTAATTGCAGTAATTTTATTATCCTTTGTGATGGTATTTGTTGTGGTTAAAGGTTTTCCAAGATTCATCTTTCTTCAAGAAAAACTGGATGGATTAAATAGAAAGATTCAAGAGTCATTAATTAATGTTAGAGTGATTAAATCTTTTGTAAGAGAAGATATGGAAGAAGAGCGTTTTTCAGAAGATAATGAAGGATTCTTTGAAGCATCCATGCGTGCTCATGAACTGATGTTGTTGATTGATCCAGCACTTATGGGTGCCATTAACTTTGCAACGATTGGTATTATGTACTTCGCTTCATTTTTAATCATTGATTCAAAAGTTATTGCGATTGGTGATTTACTTGTTTTTGTGAACTACTTACGCTTTACAATGTTTTCAATGATGATGATTACGAATGTGTTCATGATGATGACACGTTCCAAAGCATCACTTCAAAGAATTAATGAAATATTCGATGAAACAATTGAAATAGAAACGACAACAAATACTGTAATTGATAAGGCTGTTCGTCCTGTTATTGAATTTAAAGATGTTTCCTTTAAATACTTTGAAGAGGAAGAAGTTAAAAATACACTTGAAGATATTAATCTAAGTATTTATCCAGGTGAACGTTTGGGTATTATTGGAAGTACAGGATCGGGTAAGACAACTCTGATTAACCTTCTAGGAAGGCTTACGGATGTTACTACAGGAGAAATTACAATCAATGACACGAATATTAAATCACTTGATTTAAAGTCTCTGCGTGCTTTATTTGGCTTTGTGCCGCAAAAGAACATCTTATTTCAAGGAACCATTGCTTCTAACTTAAGGTTGGGTAATGAATTTGCATCTGATGATTTATTAAAGCTTGTCAGTGATACAGCCCAGATTGGTACTTATATTGAAAGTCAGGATTTAAAGTTTGAGAGTGTTGTTCAACAAGGTGGCTTAAACTTCTCTGGTGGACAAAGACAAAGACTTTGTATTGCGCGTGCTTTAGCAGTTGAGCCAGAAGTCTTAATCTTAGATGATTCAACATCAGCCTTAGATGCACAAACCGAACAAAATGTGATGCAGAAACTGAATGAAAACTTTAAGGATATGACAATTATTTCAATTGCACAAAAGATTTCATCTGTTGCAAGTATGGACCGTATTGCGGTGATGAATGAAGGAAAGATTGTTGGTCTTGGAACACATAATGATTTATTAAAAACATGTGATGTATACCAGGAAATCTATGATTCACAAATTAGAAATGAGGTGAGTGCATGAGACGGGGTAGTAGAATTCAAACTGCAGTTCCTAAAGATCAAAAACAAACACTAAGAAGACTCTTAGCTTATTTAGGACAAAATAAGATGATGCTATTGGTTGTTATTGTGCTCTCAACACTTTCTACCTTAGCGGGATTATACGGCTCATATGCTGTATCACCAGTCATTACGATCATAGAAAATGGTCTAAAAGGTATTATATCTCGCGCAGAAGTGACATCTCAATTACTCAGACAACTCTCAATACTGTTTGTAATTTTTGTTGGTGAGATCATCATGAGTTATGGTGCAGCTAAACTGATGCTTGTAATATCACAGCGTACTGTTTATAACATACGTGAAGAAATGTATGCCCATATGTTAAAGCTTGATGTAAAGTATCATGATATGAACTCCCATGGTGATTTAATGAGTCGCTTTACAAACGATGTTGATTTAGTTCAAGAAGGACTCAACACTGCAGCTGCCTCCATGGTTGTGAATGCAATGACACTGGTTGGTACAATAATCTATATGATTTATTTAAGTCCGATCTTATCAGTGGTGACTTTAGGAATTATTCCAATTCTAATGCTACTATCGAAAACAATTGTTAAGTACTCAAGAAGATATTCACGTCAACAACAAAAATCTTTAGGGGATCTTAATGGTTATATTGAAGAAAGTGTTGAAGGGCAGATGGTGATGCAACTGTTTAATCATGAGGCGAAGTCTCTTGAAACAATGGAAGATTTATCAGACACATTTAGAGATAAGACGCGTCTTGCACAAATGATGTCATCTCTTATGTTTCCTTTAATGCAAAATGTGAATACCATTAATTACTCATTGATTGGGATTGTTGGGGGTTACTTATCGATTAATCATGGTTTAAGTATTGGTAACTTAGGAGCTTATGTCAATATGACAAGAACTTTAGGAAGACCAATCAACATGCTTGCAAACCACTATACAATCTTACAGTCTTCATTGGCTGCAGCAGAACGTGTCTTTGAACTTTTAGATTGGGAAGTTGAACCGATTAAAGAAGATGAAATTATATTAGAAGATGTCGTGGGTGATGTTGTCTTTAAAGATGTATACTTTGGTTATGTACCTGAACAAGAAGTTCTTAAAGGTATTTCATTTTGGGCGAAATCGGGTCAAAAGATTGCTTTTGTTGGATCAACAGGAGCAGGAAAAACGACCATTATTAACTTAATCTCAAGATTCTATGATATTAACTCAGGGAGTATTACACTCGATGAGACAAGTCTTTATGATATCAATCGCTATAGTCTCAGAAAGAATATTGCGATGGTACTTCAAGATACTAACCTATTTACAGGTAGTATCATGGAAAACATCCGTTATGGAAATCTTGAGGCCAGTGATGAAGCATGTATTGAAGCAGCAAAGCTTGCCAATGCACACCATTTCATTCAAAGATTAGAGCATGGCTATGATACGATTATTTCAGGTTCTGGTGATGAACTTTCACAAGGACAAAAGCAATTACTTAATATTGCACGTGCAGCTGTAGCCAATCCTAAAATCTTGATTCTAGATGAAGCAACATCTTCCATTGATACGCGCACTGAGCGATTAATTGAAGTGGGGATGGATCGTTTAATGGAAGGTCGCACAACCTTTGTTATTGCGCATAGACTCTCAACAGTTAGAAATGCGGATGCGATTCTCGTGCTTGAGCAAGGGGAGATTATTGAACGGGGTCCACATGATGAATTATTGGCTTTAAATGGGCGATATGCATCTCTGTATTTAGGTCAATCCGAATTAACTTAATAAATTATCATTTCATGTTATAATAAATCTAACAAGGAAGTGATAACATGAGAGTTGAATATATTGATAACAATGGTTATATAATTGAAACTAATAAAGCGGTTTATGTCTTTAATTATGTTGAGGGGCTCCTTCCTTCTACGTATTTAAGAAGTCCTAAGCCGCTTGTTTTTTTTGTAAGTAATGGAGGTAAAGAATATTATTCAGAAAGCATCTATGCTTATAAGAAAACAATTATTTACTCAAAAGATATCCAACAAGATCCCTACAGCAAGGTCTTTAAGATGTATCCTGGAGATAATATACATTTAGGATTTGCGAAGGTCTATGCACATGGTAGTAATCGTGATGGTTTAATCTACATCGTGAAGGAAGATGATGTGAGTTTCTTGGTTGCAGGAAGTTTCAATAACTGGCACTATCAAGAATTTGCATCTGAACAAAGAGTTCAGATTGAAACATCATACTTCTTGGAAGTATTAAAATCGATCAGTGACTTTAAGCCTTTTGATATGATATTTTTCCCGGTCAACCCAGATATTGGTTATAACTATGATTATGGCGCAAAAAGGGCAGTCAGTATGTTAGAACCCAAACATTTCTTTCCAACTCAATTTAAAAGAAATGCACTGATTACTGATTTCATGACTTGGGCAGAGAATAAAAAAGATACGAAATTTTACTTTCCTAAATATACGAATCAACGATTTGAGGTAGAGAATGACTAAAGCAGTAATTTTTGATTTGGACGGCACTTTAGTGAACTCATTAGAAGATTTAGGCAACGCTGTAAATCGTACTTTAGAAAAACATAATAAAAAGAAACATCCGATGGATCTATATAATAGTTTTGTGGGTAATGGTGTTCATAAACTGGTTGAACGTGCATTTGGGCATGATTATGAAGCTTTAGATACTGTCTTTGATATCTTCTATGAAGACTATAGTTTAAACTGTATGGTGGACTCTTACGTCTATGAAGGGATGTTAGAACTTCTTCATGAATTGAATGATAAAAATATACCCATTGCTATCAGTACAAATAAAGCGCAAGATTTAACAGATAAAATCGTAGAACACTTTTTCTATAACATTGATTTTGTGGATGTGATTGGCGATCGTTATGATAACTTAAAGAAACCCAATCCCCATTATCCATTAGTGATTGCAGATAAAATGAATCTTAAACCCCATGAGATTCTTTTTGTTGGGGACTCTGATGTAGACATGATTACTGCTAACAAGGCAGGATTTAAAGCAGCAGGTGTTTCTTGGGGTTTTAGATCGCAGAAAGAACTGTTAGAAAACGGTGCAGACATGATTATTTCACAAGCTTCTGAAATACTTAGTGAAATTTCATGAAATTATGGTAAACTTAAATATAAGAAA
>CAYPHX010000057.1:0-593 GCA_964410635.1 uncultured Erysipelothrix sp.
GTTAGTTCTTGACAGGCAGAAGTGGCAACTATACCTTAATTTTACACCAAAAGAAGCGAGATATCCAATTTTATATTACGACTTTAATATTGTTTTTATGCTCCATACTAATAGGAGAGTGTTCTTTTAAATATGAAGAGAGCGTCTCAATCATCTCCTCTGAAATTTCTTTAACAATTGGCGCTTTTAATACCATGTCATAATCACCACCACCTGTGGCACGATAATTATTCATAACAACAGTAAAGACATCATCATCCTGAACTTGTTTGCCTTTAAACATTAAGTCTTCAATACGACTACCTACTGGATTAGAAACTTTAATTGTGTAGTCAATACCGTCAAACATATCATAATTATAATGTTGTGGTTTTGGTAAGACGTATTTTTCATCAGCGACTACTTTTTCATCCTTTATAGTAAAGTATTTTGCGGACCACTCTAGCATTTCTTTTAGCACTTTACCATTCATTTTTTTTACCTCACCTTATAATTATTTTTTTGCATAAAAATAGCACTACATCATTTCTGATAAGTGCTTAATGGTGTATTGCTTTTGTCTACCCTACTTTTAAGGCTTATTTGTCCTTAAA
>CAYPHX010000057.1:603-7800 GCA_964410635.1 uncultured Erysipelothrix sp.
TATTAGGATATGGGTATGTTGAAACAATATCTCTAATTGTAATGGATTGATTAAATCCTTTCGCATCATTAAAGAGTGCTATACCAGCAATGTCTGCACCACTTTTATCCAGTTGAACTTGGTTTAGAAATGATATGACAGGGTGTTTGTTGATGCGTGCTTCTGCTTCATCTTTAACAATTAGATCCATATCTTTTATAGATCCAATAGGGATATCAAGCCAATCTTGTGTAGCGTTTTGTAGCTTTTCGAAAGCTTGAATGATTGATTCATCCGCTTCAACACCTTCTAATGTAATAAGTTTTGTTTCGATATTTTCATCATTCATATCTATTTCCACAAATTCTGATCCTTTGAATGCAGATTGTGTAACGGCTGTACCAAATAAGTGTTCAGTTAAGGAACGGTGTTGATGTCCTGTAATCAGTAAATCAATACCCTCGATTTGGCTCATAAGATAACCTTGGTTTTCTCCAGTTAATGATTCTGTTGGTTCTGCAGTTTTAGGATCTTTTTCAAGACCGCCATGATATACAGCAACAATATAGTCAACCTTATCCTTATATTCAAGCACCTCATCTTTTAAGTGGGTGTAGGCATCTTTAAATGTAAAACCTTCAATGTGGCTTGCCTGTTCCCAATTGGGGATGTAGTGGGTTGTAACGCCGATAAGGGCAATTTGTTTCCCATCAACTTCATGGATATATGTTTTTCCAAGTGCTTCATCATTATAAAATATATTTGAAGTCAGTAAGTTTGCCTTTGTATTATTAATAAAATTAAATAGGACATCTTTACCATAATTAAAATCATGATTTCCTAAGTTAATATAGTCATAATGCATCATATTGAAAACATCGGACATCGGGTTTGAATTTGTGTTTTCAAGCGCAAATGTCATAAGAGGAGATCCTTGAAAAGCATCACCATTATCGATTAATAGTGTGTTACCATGACGTCTTTCCTTTATAGCAGTTGCGATCTTTGCGATCCCAATATCAGAGTGTTCATCTTTCGTCGTATATGTCGTTGGATAGATACTTCCGTGTATATCTGTTGTTGCGAATATTTTTAAGTTCATTTTATCACCAAGTCAATTATACCAATCTTTGTTAAAATTTTGCAATATTTAATTAATCCATTTGAAATAATGTTCTATAGATGGCATACTTAAAACAGTAATAAGGAGGAAACTATGAAAAAAAGTCTATTACTATTATTAATGCTTGTTTTAACATTAACAGCATGTTCAAGTGGAGGTAAATCAGAGCTGGATTCAAAAGAAATCGAAGAACTCGTCGTTTATTTTGTTCCAAGCCGTGATCCTGAGGAAATTACTCAGAAAACAGAACCACTAAAAGAATTAATCATTGATGCGATGGGTGATCGCGGATATACAATCGGAAGTGTGAAGATTGTTGTATCACCTAACTACGAAGCTGCAGGGGAAGCAATGGATGCAGGTACTGCACACATTGGTTTTGTTCCAGCAAGTACATACGTTACTTATGCAGGGGATAACGTTAATGTTATTCTAGCAGCATCAAGAAATGGATTAAATAAAAATTCAACAGACGCTAAAGATTGGAACGACGGGCAACCAACTCTAGACGTTGATGAACAAGTAACATTCTACCGTTCATTAATTTATGCAGGGACAAGTCCAAAAGGACGTGAACTGGCAGATATCGTTAATAATGGACAAGACTTAACATGGGATGATTTAAATAGTGCAATGTGGTGCCACATGAGTACAACATCATCAGCAGGTTATGTATATCCTTCTATTTGGTTAGCAGAAAGATTTGAAAACAAAAAGATTTCAGATTTAGACAACAAAGTTGAAGCACAATCATATCCAGATATCGTTGCACGTTTAGCAAATGGACAGTGTGATGTTGGTATGGGTTATGTAGATATTCGTGCAGATAACGTTGATGCTTGGACAAATGATTTCGGTAAAGAAAATATTTGGACAGAAACAGATGTTATCGGTGTTACAGCACCTATCATGAATGATACAATTTCAATTTCAACAAAATTAATTGGACCAGAAACAGCAAAAGCACTTCAAGAAGCATTCATTGAAATTGCTCAAACAGAAGCTGGTGCAGAAGCAATATCAATTTACAATCACTCAGCATACCAAGTCGTAACAGACAAAGACTATGATGAGTCAAGAGAAATATTCGATCTTTTAAAATCAATGGAATAATTTGACTAAAAGCGAGAAACATCTCGCTTTTTTTCAGTGAATTATAGGAGGAAAACATGATTCAATTTAAAAACGTGTCTAAAACATATCCCAATGGTGTTCAAGCACTTAAAAATGTTTCATTAGAAATAGAACAAGGTGAATTCGTAGCGATTATTGGTCTTTCAGGGGCTGGTAAGTCAACACTTATTCGAAGCATTAATCAAATGCATGATATTACAGAAGGTACACTAATTGTTAACGGACAGGATGTATCAAAATTAAAAGGGAAGTCATTACGTAAATTTAGACGCCAAATTGGCATGGTATTTCAATCCTTTAATTTAGTGAAAAGAACAACAGTAATCAAAAACGTTCTAACTGCTCGTGTAGCCGATATGCCTTTATGGAAAAGCTTACTGGGTCTTTATCCAAAAGAAGACACACTGTTTGCTTTAGAATCGCTAGACAAAGTAGGTATTTTAGATAAAGCATATACACGCGCTGATGAACTATCAGGTGGACAACAACAACGTGTTGCACTTGCTAGAACACTAGCTCAAAAACCACAAATTATTTTAGCGGATGAGCCTGTTGCAAGTTTAGACCCAATCACTGCTGAGTATGTTATGGATGACTTTGTTAGAATTAATGAAGAAATGAATATTAGTATCTTAATTAATATTCACCACGTCGACTTGGCTTTAAAATATGCAAAGCGTGTGATTGGTATTAAAGAAGGGGTTATCGTTTATGATGGTCCTGCAAACAAGGTAGATGAGAAAGTATTAGTCGAAGTCTATGGCCGTCAATTGAGTGAGGATGAGGTCATGGGAACATTAAATGATGTCAAAATTTAAGTCTCTTTTTGTTCCAGAACCGATTCAATTAGAAAATGGTAAAGTTGTGCAACCACCTTTTAAAACCTCACTGGTGGTAACAATATTATTAATCATTTTTGTATATTTAAGTGCTAAGGTAACGAAGTTTGATCTTCAAGTACTGATTAGCCAAGGGAATGAAGTGGTCTTATTTATTCAAAGAATGTTTCCACCAAACTGGAAATATTTAGAGAAAGTGCAAAATCCAATGATTCAGACAATAGTAATGTCATTTCTTGGTACAGTTATTGCAGCTGTCTTTGCACTACCAGCCGCTTATATTTCTTCATCAAATATGAATACTAACGCAACTCTTCGTACAGTAGTAAGACTTATCTTTAGTACATTTAGAACTATTCCAGTATTAATATTAGCGTTGATACTAACATATATCTTTGGTCTCAATACATTCTCAGGGATGATGGCGATTGCACTATTTACATTCTCCATTATTACCAAGATGACATATGAGCAAATAGAACTTGCGGATATGGGGCCTTTCGAAGCATCTATGTCTACAGGAGCTACAAAGTTAGAATCATTTAGAGTTGCTATTTTCCCGCAAATATCAGGACTATACATCTCAACAATTTTATATAACTTAGAAATGAATATCCGTTCAGCCGCAATCTTGGGTTATGTTGGTGCCGGTGGAATTGGTATATTGATGAATGAGTCAATCGGGTGGAGAGAGTATCAAAACCTCGCAACAATTCTGATTGTACTACTTGTAACAGTTGTTGTTATTGAGTCGATAAGCCGTGAAGTTAGAAAGAGGTTAGCATAATGAATGAATTAATTTTAAAAACTTATGAAAACCGTCCGAAACACTGGCTAAGAAATTCAATCATCATCGGAACCTTGTTAGTCTTAATTGCATTTTCACTTCCTTACACACCTTATAGAGGGCTTGTAGAGAATGGAAGTGTCATGATTCAAAGTATCTTCCGAGGCTTGATAAAGCCAAACATGGAAGCTCTAACTGACTTCTCAAGTAGTGGTGTTCCATTCTTGATGCTTGAAACAGTCGCAATCTCATTTTTAGGAACATTTATTGGAATGATCATTTCAATTCCATTCTCATTCTTAACAGCACGAAATATTGTACCTGGGTGGGTATCCACAATTGGGACACTCATTATTGCTGTTATTAGAACATTCCCACCGATTGTATATGGACTTATGCTTATTAGAATTGCAGGTCCTGGGGCTTTTACTGGAGTATTAACTCTAGCAGTCACATCAGTAGGGATGATTTCTAAAATGTTTGTTGAAGTCATTGAAGAACTTGATTCAGGAATTATTGAATCGTTGGATGCATCAGGATGTAATACAATACAAAAAATTCGTTTTGGTATTATTCTACAGTTACTAGGTAATTTTGCATCTATCTCAATTTACCGTTTTGAAATTAACGTTAAAAACGCATCCATCTTAGGTCTTGTAGGAGCAGGTGGTATTGGTTCTCCATTACTCTTTGCGATGACAGGTTATCGATGGGCAGATGCTGGGGCACTCTTGTGGGGTCTTATCATTATTGTAGTTGTCGTTGAAATCTTATCAGGAAAATTAAGAGAAAAATTAGCATAATAAAAACACTAGAGTTCAGTTTATATCACTGCAACTCTAGTGTTTTCTTTTATATTTCAGATAAATCTAAATCCAAATCAATGAATCTACTTTCATCAAGTGGTACTCTTTTTTCAAGAAGTACTCTTACTTCTTTTCTTTTTACCATTTTATTAGCAAATAGTATTGCAAGCGGGACATTGTCTTCATCAAGATAAGCAACCATAAACTGTCTATCGGATAAAGAACCACGAACTACTGTTTTATGCCAAGACTGTGCATGGCCTAAGTATTCAAATGTTTGATCATATTGATCGGTCCAGAAGTAAGGCATTGTTTTAAATGGATTACTTTCTTTATTAAGTATATTCTTAGCAGTAGATACACCTTGATTAAAGGCATTCTCCCAGTGCTCAATATGAATGATGTCATCTAGATATTTCCATGCAGCAATATCACCTGCAGCATAGACATCTTCAATGGAAGTTTCATTGAACTCATTCACTAAAATAGCACCATTGTATAGTTCTAAATCAGGATGAGTGAGTGAAAGATTGGGTGTTACACCAACAGCAATAACAACAAGCTGTGCTTTAATGCAATCATCTAAATTAGTATTGACTGCTTTTACCTGGTTGTTCTTATTTATTTCAAAGTCTTTGACTTCCTCGGTTGTTCTAATTTTTACTGAATTGGATAAATGCATCTTCATAAAGTATTTTGATACATCATTACCCAATACATTACCTAAAGGATATTCAGAGCGGTTTAAAACGGTGACGTTTTTACCCATTAAGGACATAGAAGCCGCTAACTCAAGACTTAAGAATCCACCACCAACAATAACAACATCCTCAATATCTTTGGCATATGTTTTAATGTCTAAAGCATCTGCATAGGTTCTAAGATAAAATATACCCTCAGCATCTTCATGGGGTGCCCAAAGCGTTCTTAAGCGTGATCCTATAGCAATGACTAAAGTATCGTACTCTAGCTCTTCCTTTGTATCCAAACGAATTGTTTTAGAATTAGGGTCAAAACTTTCAACATTGATCCCAAGTCTTAAATCCAATTGCTCATAAAATGATGACTCTTGTAAGTAAGGTGGCTCATCACTTTCATCACGCATCCAGTCTTTGGATAATGGATAAGGATTATACGGTGCCACAGTTTTTTTATCGATCATAATAATTTTACCATCGTAGTTGTTTTTGATCAAAGTGTTTGCAGTATTGAAGCCTGCAATAGATGCTCCAATAATTACAGTTGTTTTAGTCATAAAATCATCTCCTAACTCAATATTAAACTTATATTTAAAATCAAACAAGCAACATGCTTGTATCCACTTACATTATATTTGTTGAAATTAGATTTAACGTGATAATTGAATGAATATTGATGTATACTATAGATAGAAGGGAAGTATTTAATATACTATGGTGAAATGATGAAAGTTTGTATTATAGGTGGAACAGGAACATTATCCACGCCATTAACAAAGATGTTGATAAATAATAACAATGTTGAGCTAACATTAATCAATCGAGGTAGTAATTTAAGTAAGATTGGTACTGAAGGTTATGAACTATGGAAAACAGATATTAATGACCAAGAAAAAATGACATCATTCTTAGAGGGAAGAGAATTTGATGCTGTATTAAACTTTATTAACTTTTTTCCAGAAGAGATTGACCGTGACATTGAATATTTCAAGGGAAAAACGGATCAATATATATTTGTTAGTACCAATGTTGTTTTAAATCATTTAGAGAATGTTGAAATTGATGAGCAGACAGAAGTGGGCAATCGCTTCAGTAAATATGGTCAAAACAAAGCGAAATGTGAGAAAGTCTTAGAAAATACAACAGATTTCAACTATACAATTATTAGACCTTCACATACATATAGTGATGATCGATTCCCCGTATCGGTTAAAGGTAAGAATACATGGACAGTATTTGATCGCATTAAAAACAAACGTGAAATTATTGTACACGATGGTGGTCAATCTGTTTGGCCAATTACCCATGCAGATGATTTTGCCTCACTACTTTATCCTGTAATAGGAAATAAAGAAGCATACAATGAAATCTACCACATTATGAATCCAGCACCGCTAACATGGGATATTATTTATGCTGAAATCGCAAAGCAGGTAGGTGGAAAATATCGTCCTGTTTATCTTGATAGTGAAGTTCTAGCACTCTCACAACACTATGGTTTTAAAGAAGCATTAGTTGGAGATAAGAAGTATTCCAACATTTTAAATGTTGATAAGATATTAGGCTTGAATGAATCATATCAATTCAAGGTTGACCTAGAAAAAGGTGTTAGGGGATTCTTAGAATACATGAATGCGAATCCACATCTAAAGATGGTAGAGGATGATTTCAACTATTGGAGTGATAATGTTATTGGACAAGTTAAAGCATTTAAAGAAAAAATAAAAATATAATAATATTACACATGATGTAGTACGTCATACAAAAACAGACGCTATTTTAAAATGGCGTCTGTTTTTATTATCGATTTAAATTTCTACTGATCTCTTTA
>CAYPHX010000058.1:0-7729 GCA_964410635.1 uncultured Erysipelothrix sp.
AATCCTTGCATAGGCGTGTATACGGTGGTGGCAATTATGTTATATCCTTTTTCTTTGAGTGTTTTGATAGCCTTTAAGCCTACTTCGTTTACTGGTATTTTGATATATGTTTCTTTTCCTAATTGATCTGTGATTGTTTGTGCTTCTTCAAGTATTGTTTCGTAGTTTGTTGAAATAACTTGTATGTGTAGTTCTTTGTCTTGTATGTTGTTTCTAATTTCTTTTAGTACTTTGTATGGTTTTTCTTTATTTTTAGCGAGTATACTTGGATTGCATGTTACGCGATTTATTGGATAGTGTTCTATTATATGTTTGATGTTTGTGATGTTGATGCTGTCTATTAAAAAAGTTCATGTTGTTTCTTCTTTCTATATATGTTTTCATTGGTGTTTATCTTTAGTCAAAGTATAAGCACTTTTTTTGTCTATCAATTTGTGTTTTGGTGTAATTACGATTTTCTTTCTTTCCTTACGATTTTACAGGTGTTAGCGCTTTCTTTATTTTGTTATTGTTAGATTACAAGCAGGAGGTGATTGTTTGAGTGTATCAATAAAAATAGATAACGCAAAGAAACTTTATGGTGATTTTGAAGTTATTAGTGATTTATCTGTAGAAATAATGAATGGTGAATTGTTTACATTATTAGGTCCTTCAGGATGTGGTAAGACTACTTTACTACGTATGATTGCAGGATTTAATTCAATCGAAGGTGGAGATTTTTATTTTAATGAAAAGAGAATTAATGATGTTGATCCTTCAAAACGAAATATAGGGATGGTGTTTCAAAACTATGCAATCTTTCCTAATTTAACCGTTAGAAAGAATGTTGAGTTTGGACTAAAATATCGTGATGTACCTAAAGATGAAATGAGAGAAAGAGCAGAAGAGTTCTTAAAGCTTGTGCAAGTAGAAGATCAAGCGGATAAGATGCCAGAGAACCTGTCAGGTGGACAACAACAAAGAGTTGCCCTTGCAAGAGCTTTAGTTATTCAACCAGGTGTACTTCTCATGGACGAGCCGCTATCTAACTTAGATGCGAAACTTCGCGTTGAAATGAGGACGGCAATAAGAAATATTCAAAAAGAAGTAGGGATTACTACTGTATATGTAACCCATGATCAAGAAGAAGCAATGGCTATATCAGATCGTATTGCAGTTATGGATAAAGGTGAGATACTACAATGTGCAGCACCACAAGAAATATACCAAAGACCAAAAAATGTATTTGTTGCAACTTTCATTGGTAAATCAAACTTACTAAATGCAAAAGTTGTGGAAGAAAATATATTTGAATTTGAAAATGGTGAAAGATTTGAATTAAAGGATACAAATGCAAAGCTTAATCAAGATGTGATTGTTTCAGTTAGACCAGAAGAATTTAAGCTTCATGCAGGCACTGACAATAAACATAAAATCAAAGGTGTTGTTAAAGAGACAGTATTCTTAGGGATAAATACTCACTATACTGTAGAAACAGATACAAATGATTATGTTGAAATAATTCAAGAATCAGGACTAGGCTTTATTCATCAAATTGGTGATGAAGTGAGCTTAGAAATTAATTATCCAAAAATAAATATATTTGATAAAGAAAGTACGAATAGTTTAATGCCAGCACTGCAAGAAATAGAGGTGTAGTATGAAAAAACATGAAAAGCGTGATGTGTGGACATACATATCGTTAGCAATTGGATTTTTATTACTCCTATTCTTAGTCTACCCTCTATTTAGTTTACTTCAAGAATCAGTGATTGTAGATGGAACGTTTACCTTATCTCAATTTAAACGATTCTTTAGTCAAAAGTATTATATTACCTCAATCTTTAATAGTACTAAGATTGCTTTAGTTGTAACAATACTAACTCTATTAATCGGAATACCTTTTTCTTACTTCTATTCTTTTTATAATATTAGAGGTAAAAGAATGATATTTGTCTTATTGTTATTATCAACTATGTCCGCTCCTTACATTGGTGCTTACGCCTGGATCTTATTATTAGGTAATTCAGGTGTAATCACTAATCTACTAAAAAGTATAGGAATAAACGGTGTAAATATTTACGGGTATTGGGGTATAGTTTTTGTACAAACATTAAAATTATTTCCACTTGTAGTTATTTACATGAATGGAGCATTTAAAAATATAGATAGCTCACTACTTGATGCAGCAGAAAGTATGGGAGCTACAGGATTTAATAAAATAAAGGAGGCCGTATTAAAATTATCAATACCAACAATGACAGCTGCAGCGTTGTTAGTATTTATGAGATCATTCGCAGACTTTGGAACCCCTATATTAATAGGACGAGGATATTCAACATTCCCAGTATTAATTTTTAATCAATACTTAGGTGAAACAGGAACAAACTATCACTTTGCTGCAGCAATTAGTGTGATTGCAGTAATTGTAACCGGTGTGATATTTATTATTCAAAAAATTGTATCAAATCAATTTAAGTTCACTGTTAGTGCACTTAATCCAGTAAGTCCAAAAGACTTCAAAGGGAAAGGTAAAATATTCTCAACACTCTTTAACGCAGTACTATTAATAACAGCACTACTACCACAAGCATATATTGCATTTATGTCATTTAGAAACTATAAAAACAGTATCATGCTACCAGGGTATTCACTCAATAACTATCGAGCCGCACTTGATCGTAACTTACTAAGAGCAACCAAAAACACATTACTCATTAGTGTCTTAGCATTAGCTGTAATCATTGTCATCGCTGTACTTATCTCTTATCTAGTTGTAAGAAGAAAGAATTTATTCAACGATGCATTAGATACAACATCAATGTTACCGTACATTATGCCAGGTGGTGTAATTGGAATTGCATTAATTATTACATTTAGTAAAGCACCATTTTATTTAAGTGGTACAATATGGATTATGATTATTGCGCTAGCAATACGAAGACTACCATTTACCAGTCGCTCAGCAACCGCATCCATGATGCAAATATCAGAAAACGTTGAAGAGGCAGCAGTAAGTTTAGGGGCATCAAAATTTGGTGCATTCCTAAAAATCGTCGTACCCATGATATCAAGTGGAATCGTAGCAGGAGCCGTATTAAGTTGGGTTTCAATTATTACAGAAATGTCATCCGGTGTAATTTTATACAATAACCAAACAATAACTCTTACACTTGGAACATACGTAGCAGTCAACAACGGAACGCACGGAATTGCAGCCGTATTCGCAACTGTTACAGGATTATTTACAGTTATTAGTTTATTAATTTACTTACAATTTGAGAAATCAGATAATATAATTATCTAGGAGGAAATTATGAAGAAATTTTTAGGAATTTTGCTTATTGGATTATTAGTGTTAACGGGCTGTTCAACAAAAAAAGATGATGACACAGGTGACACAACAGATGTCGAAAGGCCATACTACGTACGTGATGAAGGTGAAATCACTGGAACAATCACTGTCTATACGACAATGGAAGAAACACAACAAGATGCATTAAAAGCACTATGGACAAAATACTATCCAGAATCAAAATTAGAAATTCAAGCAGACTCAGTAGGAACACTTGCAACAAGAATTAGAGGAGACGGACAAAGTGATGCAGACGTTATCATTGGTGGCTTGTTCGCGGCAGATGGCGACATTTACCATGACATCTTACAACCATACCGTCCACAAAATGAAAAAGAACTAGCATACACTGATGACGCCGGATACTACACATTCTTTGATGTTCAAATTATGAGTTTAGTTGTTAATCCAGCTTTAAGAGATGAATTAGGGGTTGAGATTAACGGTTATGAAGACTTACTAAACCCAGCACTAGAAGGTAAAATTATTCTAGCAGCACCAGATGCATCATCATCTGGTTGGAGACAACTCCAAACAATGCTTGCAACAATGGGTGATGAGTTTGACGATGACAAAGCATGGGATTACATTGAAAAATTAATGCCAAACGCATACAGTTCAACATCATCTAAGGATATCTATAACTTAGTAGTAAATGGAGAATACGTTGTCGGATTAACATGGGAGTCAATTGTAGATGCACTCATTAAAGATGGAGCACCAATTGAAAACGTCTATATGGAAGAAGGAAACACAGCTATGGCAAGTGGTGGAGCAATCGTTAAAAATGCACCAAACCTAGCAGCAGCTGAAGCAATGATGGACTTGCTTGCATCAACAGAATTCCATGACTTAAGAACAAAAACTTCATCAGGACGAAGTGCAAACAGCTTAAGTGAATTAGATGGCCTTCCAGAAGAGAGTGAAATTGAACTATACGACTTAGACTTTGATTACTTATCAGAGAATAAAGACGCAATAATCGATAAGTGGAACAACCTTTGGGCAGAAACACACTAAGAAATAAGGAGCAAACGCTCCTTATTTTCACTAAAATCATTAAAGGAGAACACAAATAAGTTGTGTTATAATTATATATGGATAAAAAACACTTAAACAATTTAATCAAACATTACCCAGAACTAAAACCAATTGAAGATGAAATAACAGGTACTATTAAACTTCTAATCACAAGTTATGAAAACAGTGGAAAATTACTTGTTGCAGGAAATGGTGGAAGCGCATCTGATGCCGATCATATTGTAGGTGAACTGATGAAATCATTCATCTTAAAAAGACCCCTCAATAAAGAGTTAGTAAGTGAATTAGAAAACATTAATTCAAAAGATGCACACAACTTACTCAATAACTTAGAAGAACCATTAACTGCAATCAATTTAAATCAACACAATGCCCTTTCAAGCGCATTTATAAACGATATCGATTCAAAATACGTCTATGCGCAACAAATACTAGGCTATGGTAAAAAGAATGATGTATTTATTGGAATATCAACATCAGGTAAAGCAGAGAACATTTACTATGCAATGATGCTTGCGAAGACAATGGGCTTAAAGACAATATTATTAACAGGAGACCATGATTCAAAAACAATCAAGTGGGTTGATATAACGCTTAAAGCACCATCTAAAGAGACATATCGTATTCAAGAGTATCATTTGCCGATATATCATTGTATCGCATTAACACTAGAAGACTACTTTTTCAATAAATAAGGTGAGACATATATGGAATATTTTGGAAATTTAAGAAAAAAACTAAATAAAATGGCACTACAACAAATCATAACTTCACTTGTAGCAATTACAATTCTTTTGCTGTTTCTATTTGTTTTTTCAGTCAAATATATTTCATATGTTGAAACTAAAAGAAACTTAAACGAAGTAAGTACTCTCTTTGAAAATCTATATGACAATAATACGGAATTAATTAATAATTTAGAGTTTAAAGATTTAATAAAAAATGATGAATTTGATGATATTACAAGTGCTTTAAATAGACATAACACAAATAATGTCGCCAAAACAGAGATGCTAATCTTTAATGAAGATTTAAACTTAATTTACTCTAGCTATAAAGATGAAAGAGAAATGGAGCTAAGGTTAAATTATAATAAAGCTATTTTAAACAATGTAAAAAAGGATACAAATCCATTTTATAAATCAGTCTATAAAAGTAGTCGAAGTTTCCCTGATTATATGATCACAAAAACAATTAAGACAGAAAACGGAGAAAGTTATGTGACTTCTTTTATTTCAGGTAATGACTGGAGTTACTATATGTTATCGAACTATGATAATGACAGTGTTATAACAGATTATGAAAACAATGTTATCTTTTATACAAAGCCACTTCTATTAGATAATAATTATTATTTTGATGATGTTCAAAGTCTGGCTTTCAGTAATAAATATACATATGTTACAAAGAAAAACGATGTGTCACAGATTAAAATTAATGCGTTAACTGAAAAGAAAAATAGTTTTAATTTTATTGTTTATTTTATTCAAAGTTTATTTTTAGGTTTAATATGGTATAAACAATCTACGAAAATGACAAATATTATTATTGATAATAATGTATCTTCCGTTAACGCACTGGTTTCACAAATTCAGAGTATTAAAAGTGGTGAAACAGATGAACATATTATATTAAAGACAAATGATGAATATGAATACCTGGCAACAGAAATTAATCAGATGCTTAATCGTATTAATGTACTTAATGAGAAAAACACTGAACTTATTGAAATCAATAATATGATTGAGATGAAACAACTCTTATCACAGTACAACCCTCATTTTTTATATAACACATTAGAAATTATAAGAAGCGCATATCATGTTAATCCAAAAACATCAGATGAGTTAATTGTTGAATTAAGTAAAATCTTAAAATACAGCATCAACAATGAAGTAAAGTTTGTAACATTAGAAGAAGATTTACGTTACATCAATAGCTATCTAGCAATTCAAAAGAAAAGATTCCATAATCGTTTCAATTACAATATTGATATTACTGATAATGCAAAAGACATCATAATCCCTAAACTATTACTACAACCTATACTTGAGAATAGTATTAAGTATGGATTTTTAAGTCATGAGTCAGTTAGTATTGATATAAAAGGATACATAAAAGATAATATACTAACGCTTGTGGTCACTGATGATGGACCAGGCATGAGTGATGAAGAAATAGAACATATTCAAAATAGCTTTATACAGGAAAACTATAATGGAAAATCAATTGGGCTGTATAATATCGCAAGAAGACTATACTTATTAGATGCAGACAAAAATAAGATTGATATTACAAATTATGAACCAGGTGGTTTAAAGGTTAAAATTTGTATTAATCTTGATAAGGAGTACGAGGATGTTTCATAAAGTAATTATTGTAGAAGATGAAGACTTAATACGCCAAGGCCTTAAGTTTGGCGTCAATTGGCATGCACTGAATTGTACTGTGATTGCCGATACACATAGTTCAGAAGAAGCAATCTCTTTAATTAAGGAATTAAAACCAGACATAGTCTTAATGGATATTAATCTTCCCATAAAAAATGGTTTAGAAGTATTAGAACTAACAAAAGATTTTGTTGATTACTCAGCAATTATTATTTCAGGATACAGTGAGTTTGGTTATGCACAAAAAGCAATTGGTCTAGGCGTAGTCAGCTACTTAACAAAACCGATTGAACAAATCGAACTTGAAGATGCAATCAACCTAGCAATTTTAAAACAAGAGAAGAAGAAATTTCTTGTAGATTCCATCAATGAACAAAATATCGTATTTCCGAAAAACAATATGGAACTAAAATACAAAAAATCAATCGATGATGATTTAGTTACAGAGATACTAGAATTTATTGAAGAGAACTATCACGATAGAATTCAACTCAAAGATCTTGTTGAGCATGTAAACTATAGTGAATCAACGATAAATAATCGTTTAAAATCAACAATCGGTACAACATTTAATCAAACACTCAATGAATTTAGAATCCATAAAGCAGTTGAAGAGATAGAAGCAGATCATAGTATTAATCTAGAAAACTTAAGTTATGAAGTAGGCATACCAAACTATAAACACTTTAGTGATGTGTTCAAAAAGTATACAAGCTTCACGCCAAAAGAATATGCAGTGTTTATGAAGGAGATTCAGTAGTAAACGTCAAAGAATAAGTTATCCAATTCAGAATTTGAAAAAACACTTACGTTAGGATTGATATGTTCCTAATATAAGTGTTTTAATTTTATACTCAGTTAGCTACAAAATTATTTGTTATAATTTCTTACTTTGGTGCTAGAATAAATATAGGAGAAGTCAAACATAGAGTTTCTTAATCGGTTATAATGAATATAACAAGAA
>CAYPHX010000059.1:0-7647 GCA_964410635.1 uncultured Erysipelothrix sp.
TGGAAACTGAACTTTCTTCTACCTTTTTGTTAAGGGCAATGTTTGTACCATAATCGATGCCTAATTCTGCAACTGTATATGTTTCTGTATTTTTTTCTAACAATACAAGACGTACATAGCTTGTAATACTATTGAGTTTTATTTTTCCATTTTCTTCTGTAGTTTCAATATCAAAGAAGGTATGACCATCTTTAGAGCCTTGTACTTTGTATTTGCTCGCTGGATTGTTACCCCAATCTACTGTGATTGAGTTAACGTACTTACTGCCACCCAGTGATTTCTGAATCCATGCTGTATCTTCTTTGATTGATTCCCAGTATGTTTCTTTCTTCCCATCAAATGCCATCTCTACAGTATGATCTGTTTTTTCCGAACTTGCTTTGACTTCGTTTGACTTACCTGGTGAGAAACTGATTGTTTTACCAGTATAAGGTGCAGGGTAAACAATAATATCTGATGTTGTGATTTCTTTTCCTTTAGCTAAAGTTACTTTAACTGTTTCATTGTATGAAGTATCGGTCATCGCAAGTGAGATGATTGTCTCTTCTTGTGATTCATCAATTATTAAGTTAACTGGCTTATCAACTGTGATTGTTTTTCCAGGAGCATATTCTATCGAACCTGATTTAAAGAAATTGATTTGCGTAATCTTTAATCCATTGTGCTTTACGGCATGAATATTCTCTGAGTTTTCAATAATTTCAATTTGATTGTTTTCTGCATATGCTTTTGCACCATCAGCTGTTGTATTGGGTACAACAATATATTCATAGGAACCTGCTTTGGGTTTAACACCGTGATCTACCCATGCACTGAATGTCTCTGGTGTGTTATCAATATCTTCTTGTTTCCATAGACTTGGTTTGTCTTGAATATAGTTGTTAACTGTTAGCGCTGTTTCTTTAGGGAAGATATAAGCAATATCATCATTATATAACCATGATGCATTCACTTTTTTATCTTGTGTACCTTTAGATATAACTTCACCATTCACAATAACTGAATCTGATTTTGATTGATTTAAAGTTGTATGTACTGGATTATCCGTTGTGGATTGGATGCCAGATCCCATAGCAACAAATTCATCATCAAAGAAGAAGTAGCTCTTGTTTGCTTGTGTATTTGATTTGTTTAGTCTATATGATGTTGAACCATATGTTCCATTACTTACCCCTTGAGCATGGTCATCATTGTTATTGACGCGTCCATAGTTTGAGTAGTTTTTTGGAACGAAGTTTGGAGATGTTACACCCGGTACATGTGCCCAGTCAAATGTTGGGTAGATAGGTGTATACTCATCTCCATCAACAATAATTGATGATGAACCTGAGGCACTCCAGATAACTGAGTTTCCAGCATCTTTTCCTGCAGGCCAGCTTCCACGCCATTCACCACCAATGATTCTCTTTGAGTCCATTTTGATGTTGACACCATATCCTGGTCGCATATGTGAACCATATCCAACACGCCACATATAGTTGTTACCTGACAATCCGTTGTCTTTTCTATCTCCACGTAAATTATCTAATACTTCCTTATATTGATGAGATCTGTTTGTATCGACTTCAACCATACGTACTAGGGGTTCAATATACTCATCTGAATAATTATTAAATCCTACATCGTACTTATAAGGTCTATAGCCCAAGTATAACTCCATGATGTCTGATCTTAATGTCCATCGTGTACCATCAAGCATATAGTTACCCATACGTTCAACAACTGCTTCTGATAATTCAAAGACTGTATCATTAAGCATATATATCCAGAAACTCATGTCTCTAAACATTGATAGTCCATAACCATTACTGTAGAACTGTACACCATGGAAATAAAGACTGTTATCAACTTGAAGTGCTTCTTTAGTTATATTATCTGTTTGTAGGATCAATACATACTCTAAGCATTCTTCAATTACCTTTTTAAGCTGTTTGGCATCATTTGTGATTAATGCTCTATAAATAGCATTTTGGTCGTACCAAAGGTTGTTTTGTCCTGTTCCTTGAAATTTACCCTCCTTGTTTAGATTGGTTATTATGACATTTAATGCATCTTCAGATAAGTCTTTCTCTAAGAATAGACCAATTCTACTGAATCTAAGATTCACACCGATATCATTTTCCCACCAGTTTGTTGAACTTGGCTTGATATTTTTCCAGTGTTCTAAAGATTTATTAAGTGCTTCGATAACTGCTTCATTTTGATAAAGAACATTATCTTTATGATGGTATGCAATCGCGAGTGCTTGCATTCTATCAAGCGCAAGATATGGTGACCATGGTTTACCATTTGCTGCATTATCTTTAGCAGTATAGTCAACATCATCCCATGAACCATCTTCTTTCATACTCTCTAGATGTTTTGATGCTTCTGATACAAGGATTGTTTCAACCTTTGCACCATCATCAATTGTATCTAGTGATAAGAAATGATTTTTAAGTCTTTCTTTAATAACACCAATATCTGAGATTTCGACTGACTCAGCATTGACATTATAATTAGAACTATTGAACATAGTTACAAATAATCCTAATACAATAATAAAGTTTGTAATCTTTTTCATTCTTCCTCCTTGAGGCTACCATGTAACCACTTGCACCAATGATAGCGGTTTATTGCATAAAAGTAAAGCCTTTAATACAAAGTTATATACATTTAGTTTTCTTAATTAATAATGTTCATGAAAATTACAGTGTAATGATTTTATCTTTTAAATTGTCATTTAAACATTGCGAAAACTAGCATGAAATCATGCCATGATTCTATTTCTAAAACATGAAAAAAAGATGAGCTATCATAGTGATAAATCATCTTTATTTTCAAATTAATCTCTGGGTACAATTTGTAGTAAATTTTCTGAATGTATTATTATTCTACCTTCTTCTTCAAGTTGATGTAAGACCCTACTTAAAGTTTCTGATGACATTCCCAAGTACGCAGCGATAAATCGTTTTGTAACTTTTTGATGTACTAGCAATTGATCATTCTCTAGAACAGATTCCTTATTTAGGTAGATCCAAAGTCTCTCTTTGGAGGTATTGGTTGATAACCAAGATGTTTGTTCTTCAGATAAGTGTAGCCTTAATGAGAGTATTTCAATCATCTTTAGAGATATATCAGCATTATCTTTTAGTATCTCTTTAAATTTTGCATGTTCTATTGAATATACAACGCTTTCCTTTAATGTTGTGGCATAAGCTTTTCTTACCCCTTCAAAAACAGCCAACTCACCTGTAAACTCCTTGGGTTCAATCAAGCGAATGATTTGTTCTTTTCCAAGCTCTGATAATCTAAATATTTTTATTCTTCCACTGATTAGAAAGTAAAAATGACGTGCTGAAGTCCCATTACTGTAGACAATTTCATTACGTTTATAATGATGCTTCTTAAAGTAGGGCGCAAGATTAGATAGAACTGCTTCGTCTATATCTTCAAACAGCTCCAATCTTTTAATCTCTTGTACTTTATCTATTGTCATTTTTACCTCCATTTTACTTATTGAGTAATTTATTTAATTCCTGTGCAAATGTTTTTGCATCGCCAACATATCCATAATCAGATTCTTTAAATATTGTGGCATCTTTATCTTTATTGACCGAGAAGACAGTTTTTGCTTGATTCATACCTACCGTATACTGTACGGCCCCTGCAATACCAAAGTTTAAGATAAGATCCGGCATAACTGTGTAGCCACTTTGTCCTATCTGTTCTTCTATAGTATACCATCCATTCTCTGCAAGGGGTCTTGTGACACCAATCTTGGCATTCAATTTATCTGCAAGTGTTTCTAATATTGGTAAGTCACTTTGATTTTTAATTCCGCGACCCATTGCGACAATCGTTTTCGCATCTTGAATACTATCGCTTTTTACTTCCAGTGCTTTTCTTTCTAACACTTCATAAATACCCTTTTTAATAACAGGTATATTTTCTTGAATAATTTCACCACTGCGACTTGTATCTTTTTCTAATGGAACAAAGACATTGGGTCTTATCGTTGTCATTTGTGGTGTTGCATTTGGAATCAAGATGGTACACATTAAGTTATCACCATATGATGGCTTAATTTGAACAAGTTGTCCTTTTTCGTTAATTGATAAATCTAAACAATCTGCTGTTAGGCCTGTTTTTAGTGCGCCTTGAATTCTTGGAGCTAGACTGCGTCCTTGTAATGTTGCGGATAATAGAAAGATTGAGGGATTGTATTTATGGACAAGTTCTACAATAACATCCTTACTTTGCATTGCATTATAAGTTTCAAATGCTTCATCTTTTACTACAATGACACGATCTGCCCCAAAGTGAATCAGTGTATCTGCATGATTTGTAGAAGGTGTCTCCAACAAGACTGCTGTGACTGTTTCTTTATTGATTTCTTTTAGCTCTTGCGCTTTGGCAAGCAGCTCAAATGTAGATGTATGTATTTCCTTATCTGTTAGCTCTACTAAAACCCAGATACCGTTTGCTCTATTTTGACTCATGTTCTCACTCCTTAAAGTAAATGTTTTTCTTCTAAAATTTTGATTAGTGATTTTGCAGCTTCTTGTGCATTGCCTTTGAGCATTACAACAGAACGTGCTGCTTCTTCTGGTACATATGTATCAGTTACGATCGTAGGCGAACCTTTCATACCAATCCTATTTATATCACAATCTAAATCATTTTCATTCCATACAGTTATCTCTTGATTCATAATATCTTTAATGATTCGCGCTGACATATAGCGTGGTGTATTTATAGATTCATCGACAGTTAATACAATTGGATAATTAGATCTAATAATTTCATTGTTTGTTTCATCTAGACGTGAGACATCAATTGTCTTGTTTTTCTTATCTATCGCAATAAATTCATTTACTGTTGTGACTTGTGGTAAGTTAAGTTCTTCTGCAACCAAAGGTCCAACCTGTCCTGTGTCTGCATCAATCGCTTTTAAACCAAATAGTAAAACATCAGCACCTCACATTTTATGAACAGCTTGCGCAAGTGTATAGGCAGTTGCTAGTGTATCTGATCCAGCAAAGCTTCTTGAACTCAATAGATAGGCATCATCACATCCCATAGCAATTGCTTCTCTTAGGGACATCTTAAAACTTTCTGGTCCCATTGTTACGACACTGACTTTACCACCATATTGCTCTTTTATTTGTAGTGCTGCTTCAATAGCATGTAAATCATAAGGATTAATACGTCCTTGTTCACCACTTCTAATTAAGTTGTTTGTTTTCGGATCTATTTTTACTTTGTTATTTGTTGGGATTTCTTTTATAAATACGATTGTTCTCATAAGTTGTCTACTCCTTTTGCTTCAAATAGAAGCACATCAGCAATATCAATTTGTAGTTTTTCATAAGCACCTTCTGCATATTGAAGTGCTTTAGCATCGCGCCATAAATGTTCTACGGGATATTCTTTACTATACCCATAAGCACCGAATAGTTGCATTGCATGGTTTGCTGCTTTTAATGCTTGATCACTTCCAAATAGTTTTGCGGCTGTTGTTTCTCGTTTATGATTTTTTCCATTATCTTTTAACCATGCGGCCTGATACATAATAAGCTTTGTTGCTTGCGCACTCATTGCCATATCAGAGATTCTAAATTTAACCCCGTCTAGTTGCGCCATCTTACCACCAAAAAGTTCCCTTTCGCTTACATAATCAAGGGAAAGTGTTAAGGCAGTATCAATAATACCTGCAGCCAATGCACCCATTAGAAATCTTGCAGTATAGTGGGCTTCATGACCTATTTCCATACCTTCATCAATCTCACCTAAGCGATCTGCATCAGGTACAAGTGCATCTGACAAGTAAATATCACCAACTGGACAACCACGCATTCCAATAAATGCTTCAACACGACCATTTTCAAAACCTGGATTGTCATTATCCAGGATGAAAACTGTTCGACTGTTCTCTGTATCTTTTTCATGATTTGTAATGGCTAATATTAAGTACATTGATGCACCTAAAACACCGTTGGTAAGAAATGATTTGTTTCCATTCAATATCCAACCATCTTCAGTTCGTTTCGCATTGGTTTGTTGAGTACTGGCATCTGATCCACTAGCAGGCTCTGTTTGTCCAAATGTGAAAAGTTCTCTATTGGCTCTTGGTAGCCAACGACTTTTTAAATCCTCTGTTCCATATCTTACAACTTGAGCTACTGCTTTCCAGTGTGCTTCAAGTGTAAATGCTACACCTGGATTTACTTTAGCAAGTTCATAGATGACCATCGTTTGAGTGACAAAATCGTACTCAGATCCTCCATATGCTTTTGGAACGGCTATCCCTACAATCCCGGCATCAGCCATTTTATCTGTTAAGGATTGTTGATAACCCTCTGACTCAATTTTGTCATAAAGTGGTTCAATCTCATTTTTCGCAAACTTTTGAATCATTTTTCTTAAAAGTTTTTGTTCATCTGTAAAACTAAAATTCATAATAATCGCTCCTTTAATAACAGCCATACTGTTACTTCCATGCCCAATGTAACATAGGCTTTTTTTAGAGTCCTTGATATATGTCAAGCTTTTCAGATTACTCATCAATCTTTCTTGTATGTTTATGCCTGTTTTTCTAACTTGTGAATTAATGATAGATATACACAACAAAAAATAGTTAGAGGCTTGATCTAAAGCTTCTAACTATTACTGTGAAATTAAATAATGCTGACTACTAGCAATGTATTTTATCTAAGTAACTAATCAACCTTGGATTTTCATATTTCAATCCGTTGGGAATTAAAATAACTAATGTATGTAGGACTACACTTTAATTTGGGTTGATTTACTGTTGTCTTTAAGAATAGAGAAAAACGAGACATCACAGTTCAGTAAAGCTAGTCTCCTTCATCTAATATAATATGACCTTTGTAAAATAAGTATCTACTACAAGACCCTTTCATGAATTAGCTCTAATTCTATGACAAATCTTGTATTATTAGATAATATAATATCTACAAACTGTGAAGTATCAGGATTTCATCACCAGGGTTCATATTTTCGAAGGGGTTCCTATGGTCATTTTTATGTATTATTCAGTGCTAAAAATGTTCTTCCCACAAGAAAATATTTTTTAATAGTGCCTTATTCACTACTTAGATAATGTGTTAAAAATCGATGTGACACTATTTAGAACAGATGAGATTTATCCACATTGTTGACATGACATCTATCGGATCAAAGGGTATGTCTAAAAGAAACTATAACGCGCTGGATTTCCAAATCACAATTATATCATCAACTATTAGGTACGATGATATCACTAAACTTATGTAGCAAAACTTTCTACGAACACAATACATTAAGATTGGATGCCATGAGAACTTAGTTCATTATCGCTACCCGATTAAGACAAAGGACAAAAAAAGCTAAGGTAGTCATTTATTACTACCTTAGCAATCCATTTGTATGGGATGTATAAAACCCCAAAATATATAAAAGTTTAATCAAACTAGCCCAAGTTATTTGGGATACCCTATTATTCAAATATATTTATAAGACTTATCTTATTTTTCCAGCTCTGCTTGAGCTTCTTTTTCTGCAATAGTTTCAGAAATTCGTAGGAATGGTAAGTAAATTACGACACCCAATGCGATAAGCGCAATTTGGAATAACGGAACAATAAAGTTACCCATTGATGCTAAA
>CAYPHX010000060.1:0-6935 GCA_964410635.1 uncultured Erysipelothrix sp.
CATCTATTAAAAAAGCATAATTATGATGTTGAAATGGTTCATGATGGTGACTTAGGTTTAGCCTACGCACTTGAGCCACAATATGACATCATTCTTTTAGATGTGATGCTACCAAAACTCAGTGGAATAGATATCCTCAAAGAATTAAGACATCAAAAAATTAAAACACCAGTATTGATGCTCAGTGCTAAAACAGAAATCGAAGACCGTATCTTAGGACTTGATAGTGGCGCAGATGATTACTTACCAAAACCATTTGAGATGGATGAATTACTTGCAAGAATTCGTGCAATAGCAAGAAGAGCTTACAACATCCAAGCAGATGATCGCATTCAGTTTAACAATCTCAGTTTAGATAAAAATACTTTAACACTTATCTCACGCACTTCAAAACTCAAACTAACACATAAAGAGTATCTTATAATTGAAACACTCATTATGTATCCAAATCAAACATTCTCCAAGGAAAACTTGATTCAAAAGGTATGGGGATTTGAAGAGGATGTTGAAGATAATATTATTGAGGTGTATATCTCCTTTTTAAGAAAAAAAATAAAAGCACTCAAAGTGGATGTTAAAATAGAAACCATTCGAAACGTAGGTTATAAACTCGTAGAAAGTGAAGATATACATGTTTAAGAAACTTAAAAAAGACTTTGTCATTCTCAACATGAGTAGTATCGCATTACTTATGCTAACAGTACTTGCGACAGTATATTTATTTGTTTATCAAAATACAATCTCTGACTTAAGAAGACGTGTTGGTCTTGTTGCAGGAAATACCAATCCTGTACAAAATATCAGCCCTAATGATGGGTTTGAATACGATACACTAATTCCATCAGACTACGCTTTATCATTCAACATCAAAATTGATGAGAATGAGAATATAGAAAAAATATATACCTATATAGATATGCCATTTGAATCCTATAAAAAAGCAAAAGACAGTGCTTTAAAAAATAACAAGCGCTATGGGGCAGTGAAACTGCAAAAAAGAACTTGGTACTATGAGGTTGTGGATAAAGAAGCGCTTGTGCTAACACCCAATGGCTTTCAAACAACAAGCATACATGACAGTATCAGTTTTATTGATATGAGCGATGCCAAACAAACCCTAAACAGCATCTTACTATCCTTTGGTGTTGTTGGAACATTAATGATGGGGGCAATATATTTAATCTCCGTACAATTCGCAAAACGAGCAGTTGTTGGTATTGAAGGATCTTGGTACAAACAGAAACAGTTTGTTGCGGATGCATCTCATGAACTCAAAACGCCACTAGCAATAATCAAAACAAATCTAGCAGCTTTAAAAAGTGATGTCGGAAGCAATCAGTGGTTAGATAATATTGATCAGGAAGCAACACGTATGGATTCACTTATAAAAGACTTACTCTTACTCGCACAAGCTGAAGAGCTTGATATGACACTTCAAAAAAGGGACTTTAACTTAAGTAGTATGTTAGAATCAAACCTTTTAATCTTTGAACCCAAGATATTTGAAGCGAATTTAAAGATGACCTCAAATATCGCAGAAGATATCACACTGTATAATGATTCAGTCAAAGTTGATCAAGTTATTAAGATTCTTATTGATAATGCTATTAAATATAGTTTAGATCAAGGTCTAATCCAAATAAAACTAGAAAAAAACAATAAAGAAACAGTACTTACAATTGAGAACGAGAGTGAGACACTCAGTGAATCAGATCTAAATCATGTTTTTGACCGTTTCTATAGACGAGACAAAGCACGAACAGGTACCAACGCTTCATTTGGTTTGGGATTACCAATAGCGAAAATGATGGTTGAGAAGATGGGTGGAAAAATTACCATGACATCAAGCAACAACAACACCAAAGTAAAAATTATTTTTTAAGCTTCATTTAAGCTTCACCTTCTATACTATAGATAGAACGGAAGGTGATACTATGAAAAATACAATTAAAACAATTTCAACACACTTATTTACCAGCTTATTAACACTTGCTCTATTCTTTGTCTTAATCCAAGCTGAGGTTATGCCCATTACTAACAACAAAACTCCAAATGACAATATAACAGACAATATTAAGCCAACAGATACAGGGGATAAACTGACACTCCAACAGATTGCAGAACAAGTCATTCCAAGTATCGTAACAATACAAGTATCTGATATGAGCTCAGTTCAAGTAACGGGCGAAGGTTCAGGAATTATATTGACTCAAGATGGTACAATCGCAACCAATGCCCATGTCATTGAAGGTGGACAACATATCAAAGTTATTGATCATGAAGGAAAAAGTTATAAAGCAACAGTCGTAGGTAGTGATAAAAACACAGATATAGCAGTCATAAAAATAGCTGCGGAAGATTTAAAACCTGCAACACTTGGTGACTCTGATACATTAAAAGTCGCGGATCAAGTTATGGCAATTGGTAACCCAGGCGGACTTAAATTTAGTAGTTCCGTAACTATTGGTTATGTCTCAGCCCTAAATCGCCCCACAGAAGCAACAAGAAACTATATTATGAACTCCATTCAAACAGATGCAGCGATTAACCCTGGAAACAGTGGTGGTGCACTTGTTAATGATAAAGGTGAAGTCATCGGAATTAATGCATCTAAAATTGTTAAAGATGGTTATGAAGGTTTAGGTTTTGCAATTCCTATCAACACAGCAAAACCAGTCATAGAAAGTCTCTCAGAACATGGTTTCGTAAAAGATAGAGCGACTATAGGTATTAGTTACCAACTACTTGATGAAACAAGTGCACAATTCTATGATCTTGTTCCTGGGATGTACATCCATGAAACAACAACAGAGAATGCCGCAAAAGTACTTCAAGAAGGAGATATACTTACAGAAATTGAAGGTAAAAAAATAACAGAACCGAATATTGTAACCTCATTACTCAATGAGTTGAAGCCAGGAGATAAAATAAACCTCAAAGTATATCGAAACAACAAAGAGATTAAAGTAACTTTAATACTCTCAGAAAACACACAGTAAAACAAAACGTCAGTATGTCAAATACTGGCGTTTTTTATAGATTGAATCTATTTTTTATCATTAGCGCAACCTCTCTTGCACTATTATCAATACGCAAATAATTTTTGAACTTTATGTCACCCTCATGACTCACGACACGATACCTTTTGTCATCGCCTAGTAATAGCCCTTCAGAAAACGTCAAATCTCTTTTGGAAGGCTTATGATTTAAGCGATTTTCAGGCTTATTTCTTTTTAAGCGTACTGATTGTGGGGCAATCAGTTCAACATAATAGACTGTAGCACCTTCATCTTCAAAAATTTTCGAAACACTCTCAATATAGTCCCAATCACTTTGTTGATCAAAAGCCCACATATAAGTGAAAATCAAACCGCTTTGATCGCTCTTTGCATAGTTTTCAAAGACAATTTATCTAAATTGATTGGAGACAGAAGCATTAAAATAACCAAAAATATCAATTACAGGTTCTATACTCATGTGATTATGAAAAAGTCTAAGATCACTTATCTTCATCAACTCTTGACCTACTGTCATTTTCCCGACTGCTGTATTACCAATAATTATTACAAGTTTCATATCAAGGCTCCTTTTTACAAAGTTTAACATAGAAAAAAGCCAAATCAATTCCTGATTTAGCTTTAACTCGCTATAGTTCGATAATTACTTTAAATAAGTCACCATCAATCTCTAGATTGAATGTTCCATCATGTAACTCAACAATACTTTTAGCAATCGATAAGCCTAATCCACTACCTTCTGTATTACGTGAAGAGTCAGCGCGTGTAAAACGTTCAACAAGTGACTCTGCATCAACATTCAATGCTTCCTTCGAAATATTTCTTACTGTAATTTGAATCTTTCCATTTCTAATAACATCTAAGTAAACACGTGTATTTTCCAGTGAATATTGATATGTATTATAGAGTATATTATCGAAGAGTCTTGATAACTGATTACCATCCGCTTCAATCATGAGTGGTGTCTCTTCTCTTGTTAAAACAATGCTGAGACCTTTTTCCTCAAACATTTCACTAACTTCTCCAATAGCTTGGTCTAGTAACATATTTAAGTCTAGTTCAGTTCTTTGTAGCTCCACATTTCCCGTAGATAACTTAGATGCATCAATTAAATCCTCAACTAAATTTTTTAATCTTAAAGATTGTCTCGTAAGAACTTCTGTATACTCTTTAACCTCATTTAAATCTTCAGTGTTGTTAAGTAAATCAACATAATTGATGATCGATGTTATCGGAGTTTTGATATCATGTGAGACATTTGTAATAAGTTCTGTCTTCATTCTTTCAGATGCCATTTCTTTTTGAACAGCATATTTCGTTGCATTTGATACTTGACTTAGATTTCTAGAGATTGGATCAAGTAAGCCAAGGAAACTCGCATCTTTGAAATCAAAATCTAAATTACCACTGGCGACTTCAAAGCTCCCTTTTTCAACATCTTCTAAATCTAAGAAATGCTTTAACACAAGATAAGCCATTACAACATCTACAGGAAGCAATATAAATAATATAAGGAACGGTTCATACATAAAAGTTAAAACAGTTATTATTTGAACTACTCCCAATGTTCCAAATGCTAATGAAACTTTCATGAGTAAATTAGTATTACGGAGTGCACGTTTCAAGATATTACTTAACTTACTTAGAAATCTAATTGATATATTATTAGAGATCAGAGTACCATTTTTATACCTTCTATTGACCATAGACAATATTATTAATGATGATATACCTAAATACATTATCAGTAACATGACCTCATAATAGAAGCCATCAAACAGAATAAAAACGAATAGTAAGACCATTAAAAATAAATCCAGTGGAATAATATCTAGTTTACTGTGTTCTTTTACTCTCTTATTTTTACGAATGATGGCTAAACTAAAAAGAAAGGCAATGATGGATACAATTAGAACAGGATATACCCAAAACTTAAACATTAAGGCAGTACCTGTAATTTTAACCAGTTTATCAAATCTATCTTCATAACGCATTGGATTCATGATATTGAACTCAATTTGATTACCTTCCTCATCACTAATAATGTAGTTATAGTTTCTTGTGCGTAAAAAATTGCTTTCTTCTTCATGTAAACCAAAAACTAGCTCTCCTGCATTTGTTACACGTACTATAACGTTTGTATCTGTATAATTATCAGTAAAATATGATTCAATCTGTGCTTTTTGATCTTCTGATTCGATGAAACCATTGTACAAGTAATTATAAAACTCTCCTATCTCTTGACTTAGAGTGTAGTCAAGTACAGTTTGCTTTATCTCATTGTCAGTTTTTATATAACTGCCACTTGCTACAAATGCGAGTGATGCTATTGAGCTAATCATAATCATTAAGGTACTGATGACTAAAACAGATATTAATGCTAACCTTTTAGTCCAGTGGGGTGTTTGATTCATCTTGTTCTCCTTTTACGATTTTATATCCTTGACCCCAAACAACTTTAATATAACGTGGATCCGCAGGATTAATCTCTACTTTTTCTCTAATATGTCTGATATGGACCGCAACTGAACTCTCATATCCCATAGCGTCTTCTTGCCATATCGTTTCATAAATCTCACTGGGTGAAAACACTTGGTTAGGGTGAGTCATTAAGAGTTTTAATATATCAAACTCCTTTGGTGTTAGTTTAATACCCTCTCCGTCAACCAACACTTCTTTTCTCTTATCATCTAAACTGATGGAACCAATGATTAAGGCATTGGTTTCTTTCTTACCATTACCTAACTCCATATAACGTCTTAACTGAGATCTCACACGTGCTAGAACTTCTACAGCATTAAATGGCTTTGTAATATAATCATCTGCACCAACATCAAGCCCTAAGATAATATCCATATCTTGACTCTTTGCAGATATAAGAATAATGGGTATGTTCGATGTTTCTCTAATCTTAACTAAAGCAGATATCCCATCTACTTTAGGCATCATTATATCGAGCAGAACACAATGAATGTCATTATTTCTCACAACTTCAATTGCTTCTTCTCCATTATGTGCCTCGAAAACTTTATAGTTTTGGCTTTCTAAATAGATTCTGAGTGCATTTACGATATCCAACTCATCATCACAAACTAAAATGTTATACATCTTTTCACCTCGTACTCAGTATATCTTTCTTTTTTTAAGTTATATATCATGTAATTATTAAGTTTTTATTAACTTCTTAATAAAAGCTCGGTTTTCCGAGCTTCTTAGTTTTCATGTACCAGTGTTGCGAACCTTTTCAACAACATCAGTGTATTGATAATGATTGAGAAAACCATGTAATAGTTTATAATATTAAATACTTTAAAGTATACATCTAGCTTACTCTCAACCGTATATGAGCTCATTAAGCTAAAGGTAATGACCATACTTAACAAGCAAAAAGTTGCAATATAAATCGTATTGGATAAAGTATGCTTCTTTAACTCAATCATTTTTTCACCTTCAGGTTCCCTTGCGGATAAGTCGCCTAAGATACCAAAGACTATCATGACAAAGATCGAAAGTACAACCAATAAATTTTCCATATTATCAACAGTATAGACATGCGATTCGCGGAGTAAAAGTACAAATGCAAGCGGAAGTAAAAGATTAATTAATATGGATGGAATTTGATTATTGAAACTATCAAAATGATCAATAAAACTCGTAAAAATACCCATATGTGCTTTTTTACCTAACCATAACTCATAAACAACAAACGCAACTAATAAAGTGATTCCAATAATTCTCATAAATATAATTTTCTCCTTATTATCTCAGTAAGAACTTTGCCCATGGTCTTTGCAGTGTGGGTTCTTTATCTTTCCAGTATATTAACTTACCTTTATAAAAACTTATTTTATCATTGATGATTTCCTCATAGTCCTCAATATTTTCTAAAGTTAAACTCGTTAACTCATAAATAATGAG
>CAYPHX010000061.1:0-6828 GCA_964410635.1 uncultured Erysipelothrix sp.
TGATGATCGGCAATGTCACTTGTCATCGAATAACTTTTTTCTTTACCTTGCTCTAAATATTCAATCGTTACAACTGAATCATTTAGCCCAATTCGCTCGACTAAACCTTTGGCTAATTCACTTTCAGCTGGCATTTCAATCAGTTGAAACTTCAGACTCGAACTTCCTGCATTAATGGATAATGTTTTCTTCAATCTAACTCTCTCCTTATAAATAATTGATTGATTGCAATAAATAAGCCAGTGAGAATAGCTATTAAACCTTCTCTACTGGCTTATAAGAGTACTCTATACTCTATTTTATACTATTTTGGTGTTTAAATCTTGGTTTAATTGGATTCTATTTGTTCAACGGTCTTATTTCCTTTTGAATCGGTGAAGACAACATACAAGCGATAGATTGCTGCGTACGCATAAACGGCTAATCCAATTCTTCCAGAAACAGATATTAACATATTAATGATTTGGTCATATGCTCCGAAAAAGCTGACGAAAAGTCCAATTAATATGATAACAATTCCAGATATTTTATGTTTTGCTGTTCCTGGTGTAGCAACGTAATCCGCTGCAATCAATGCGATTGGAGCAGTCGTTGTATAGGAGGCTGCAGCTATCATAAAGACTAAAATCGGTGCGAGTAGCGGTGTATGTGCTTCTGCAACTGCAACGTTCGGCGCTTGTGTACCTGCAGTGATACTAAAGTTAGCGACTTGGGCAGCTACCATTAAGCCTGTGAGAGCAATTAGCAGAGCGAAAGACAACGTAATCCATAAGGTTGCTTCTTTTTTCGTTGCTTCTTTATCTACCGTATACGTACTGACATAGTAAGGAATTAAGAACAAGATAAGATAAGAGTGGTGTAAGACAGTAGACATCGTTAAACTTTCACTTGTTCGATAAACATTTTCGCTTGCAAGTGCTAATTCAGAACCTTGAACAAAGCCATCTGTTGAATTAATCAAACCACTGATAGCAACTAAAATCATCACAACTAGTATGAAGGGAGCAATCTTACTGATAACGTCGATTAATTTATCAAACCCTAATAACATTGTAATCATTAGAAGAATGGATAGACCAATGGAACCTACATATGTTGGAATACCATAGAATTGGTTAATAATCGCGCCTGTTCCAGATATCAGTTGTAAGAGTGTCGCAAAGACGAAAGCTGCTACATAGTAATAAACGATTGTACCGACAGGTTTTCCAAGAAACCAGATAAAAAATTCTTTTGATGTATTTAAGTTATTGTTTTTACAAGCCCAAAACACGATGAAACATAAGGTCCCCAAAGATATTTGTTGGATAACAACTCCAATGACTCCCATTGATCCATGCGTTGCATAAGACTGGAAGAATTCTTGACCAGTTCCCGTAGATGCACCAATATAATAGGCAATCATTGCAAAGGCCATACTTAATACATAGGGCCACCTTACGGCTCTTTTTTCTTCTGCCATAATTTTTTCTCCTTTGAATTCGCTTTCATTTTAAAAAAAGAGGTGGATCCTTTTAATCTATTTGAATCCACCCTTATACAATTTTACTAAACTGTGAATAATTTACGTGGGAAATCTGTTAATGGCTCATAGCCATCTTCTGTAATAACAACAGACTGACTAATTGAAACGCCGTAGTCATCTAGATACATTCCTGGAATACAGTGGAATGCCATACCTGGTTCGAATACGGTTTGATCACCAGGACGGATACTGACTGTATGCTCACCCCAGTCAGGCGGGAAGTTTAATCCGATAGAGTAGCCAATACGTGATTCTTTAAAGAAGCCATATTTTGCTAATACTTTAGCCCATGCTGCTTCAACCATCTCTGGTGTATTGCCTGGTTTAAATTGCTCAAGTGCCGCATTTAATCCTTCTACGGTAATTTCAGCTGTCTTTTTCACTTCTTCACTTGGTTCACCAATTGTAATTGTACGAGCCATTGGCGCATGATATCTCTGATGTGCACCAGCGATCTCAACCGCAACAACTGTATTTTCTGGATAAGGTTTATCTGACCAAGTTAAATGTGGTGCACCAGCTGCTTCACCTTCTGGCATTAATGGTACGATCGATGTATAGTCCCCACCAAATTCTTCTGTTCCACGAATTTGTGCTTCCATAATTGCCGCAACTACGTCATTCTCACGAACTCCAGGTCCCATTGTATCAATGGCTGCTTGCATTGCAGCTTCAGCAATTTTACCTGCACGTTTCATTAATTCAATTTCTTTTGGTGACTTAATAATACGAACCCAGTTTACTAACGCTGTTGCATCTTTAAAGGATGCCTTTGGAAGACCTTCTGTTAATTTCGCATAAGCTTGAGCTGTGAAGTAGTAGTTATCCATTTCTACTCCGATTGTTTTCTCGTCTAGACCTAATTCGACAACCACTTTAGAAACAAAATCCATTGGGTGTTTTGTCAGACTTTGTACGTGATCATCACTATAAGCACGTACATGCTCTTCATCTAGCCAAGTTGTTTTAACAACCCCACTAAACGCATCCATGTAGCGTCCAATGTAGTAAGGCATTTCTTCATTAAGGTCTACCAAGACCATTTGGTGAACGTAAAATGACCAAGCATTGTGTCCTGTTAAATAAGCCATGTTCGCTGGATCTGTAATCAATAGTACGTCGATTCCTTTGTCTGTCATGCTCTTCTTAACTTTATCTAGACGTGTTAGGTACTCTTCTTTTTCGAAAAAACTCATTTTGTTGCAACTCCTTCATTTTTTATATTTATCGTTTTTTTACTTTTTTATGCTTTTAGAAATTCTAGGGCACTAAATACATGGAAGCGAACGCCTGTTAACAACGTATCTTCGTCAATATTAAAGTTTGCTGCATGGTGTGGATAGATGCTTCCTTCTTCTTCATTTGCTGTTCCAATGAAAACAAAGGCTCCCGGAACATTCGCACGGTTTGTAAATTCAGAGAAATCTTCTCCAGCTAATGAAAGGTGGGGCTCAATTTTATCCGATTCAACAAAGTTTGGTAACACTTTGTCTTGTAAGAAGTTCACACTATCTGAATCGTTAATAACCGTATAATTGCTTGGTACAATATTTAAGTCATACTCGATGTCATAGGCTGCACAGATTGAGTCCACTAATCTTTTGAATCGTTTTCTCGGATGTTGTGGCGTATGGTCATCACCATCGTATAGGTAGCGCAGTGTCCCTTCCATTTCAACCTTACTTGCCAAGACATTATATGAACCATCTGTCTGGACTTTCCCAAAAGCGATAACCGTTGGATCAAGTGCAGAGATCTCACGCGTTTGAATATTTTGTGCCGATTGAATCAGCGCAGCCGCAGCAGGTACTGGGTCTTTCGCTTCATGTGGCGCAGAAGAATGTCCACCTTTTCCTTTAAGTGTTAACTCAAAGATAAACATCTCAGCCATAACTGGGCCGGCTTGTAAACCAATTCTGCCACTTGGAATCGGTGACCATAGGTGTACTCCGAAAGATGCGTCAACCTTTGGATTTTCTAACACGCCTTCCTCTACCATAAATTTAGCGCCTGCTTCTTCTTCGTTTGGTTGGAAAACGAGTTTGACGTTTCCGGTTAATTCACTTTGATGTTTCTTTAAAATTTTAGCAGCTACTAATAACATCGCCATATGACCGTCATGGCCACAAGCATGCATTATGCCTGGTGTTTCTGAGGCAAAGTCCAAACCAGTGTCTTCCGTTACAGGTAGAGCATCCATATCTGCTCTTAGAAGAATGGTTTTCCCTTCTCGAGGGCCTTCGATTAACCCGACTACGCCTGTATTAAAACTTCTGTGTGTTGGAATGCCTAAATCATTTAAATACTTTTCTACTTTTTTAGCTGTTTCAAACTCTTGAGTACCTAGCTCAGGATGACGATGAAAGTCTCGTCGTAATTGGACAACTTCATCGTAGTGGGCTTGAATCTCTTCGTTTAATAACTGACTATCAATTTGTAAGACCATGAATGATTCCCCTTTTTTATTTCAATCCTTTAAATCATTTCTAGAACATCTTCTAGATCTTTAATTAAGTCTTCCACATCTTCAATTCCTATTGATAAACGAACTTGCCCATCAAAGATACTTGAAGCTTCTCTTTCTTCTTTAGTCATATCAAAGTGACTCATTGATGGTGAGTGTTGGATTAGTGAATCAACGTTTCCTAAACTTGTAGCTAGACTAAAGATTTTTACGTTATTCATAACTGTACGGACAGCGTCCACTCCACCTTTGATATCGACACTCATCATTCCACCATAACCATTTGTCATTTGCTTCTTCGCAATATGGTGTGTTTCGTGACTTTCTAATCCTGGGTAGTACACTTTGTCTACTTTTGGATGAGCTTCTAAAAATTCTGCAACTTTCATTGCATTTTCACAAACTCTTTCCATACGTACCCCTAATGTCTTCATCCCTTGCATTAATTGCCAAGCTGCAAATGGGTCGAGTACTTGTCCCATTGTTTGCAAGAATGGCATACGGCAGCGATGAATACGTTTCTTATCACTTACAATAACTCCTGCTGTTACGTTTCCGTGTCCGCTTAAGAATTTCGTTGCTGAGTGAACGACGATGTCTGCACCAAGTGTCAATGGTTTTTGTAAATATGGTGAAGCAAATGTTGAGTCGACAATTAATGTGATATTTTCATGTTTTTTAGTCACTTCTGCTACAGCTGCAATATCTGTTATTTTAATCGTTGGGTTTGCTGGCGTTTCTACATAAACGACAGTTGTATTTTCTTGAATCGCATCTTCAATATTTTTTGGATCCGTTGTATCTACACGTGTTACTTCAATACCAAAGTCTGTTAATACTTGTTCAAATAAAGTATATGAACAACCGTAAATAACATCACCGATGACTGCATGGTCGCCAGCTTTTAAGCTACTCATTACAGCAATTGAGATTGCTCCCATACCTGAAGAAACTGCAAGACCTGCTTCGCCTTCTTCTAATACTGCCATACGTTTTTCAAGTTCATCACAGTTTGGTGAACCGAAACGCGTATAAACAAATCCTTCTTCTACGTTTTGATTTAAATAGACAGCGCTATCAAAATCTTCTAAAATATAAGTAGATGTTTGATAAATTGGACTAACGTGTGCCATTGCTGTTGGTTTATATGATCCTGGTAACTTTGCATGTTGTTTTTCTGCGTGTAATAAATCTGTATTTATTCCCATTGTTAAAACTCCTTCTATTTGTTTTCCTATTTTATATAGTTGATATATTCTTTCGCTTCCCAATACTTTTTCTTGTGTTCCTTTTAACTAACTCTATGTTATAATGTTGGTAGCGCTTTATCAACGTACAAATTATAAGTAATTTAAGTTTTTTTATACTACAAATTGTAGGAGGACTTTATGCTCACCTTAAAAGAGTTACTAAAATTAGACATTTTGTCTGATGCAGAAATTTTAAATACTGAATTGAAAAACGAAAAATATGTGATCGATTATATCTCCGTACAAGAGCCACCAGTAGAAGGGTTTATTCGTGAAAACGAGATGGTTCTATCAACAGCTGTGGGATTAGAAGAAGATAGTTCCTTATTGAATTTAGTTCAGGACGTTCATCAAGCAAAGGCTTCTGCTTTAATTTTAGCTCTTAACCCACAAACGCACCAAGAGGTTTGTCAAGAAATTATAGACTATGCCAACGCGCATGACTTTCCGTTAATTGAGATTCCTTGGGAAATAAGATTCTCTGACGTTGTAAAAGCAGTCATGGATGAATTTCAAAAATTAGAAAATGAACAAGAAGAAAAGTATATCTCTTTGCAAAAGGAATTATTGCATACGTATTTTAATGGGGATTCGCTTGAGAAAGCGGCTGAATTGATAGCAAAAACAACGGGCTATTCCACTATTATCATGGATAAAGATCGAGAGTCAAAAGGCTCTTTCCTCTTTGAGGAAGACGTAAACTTTAGAGAAGTGCGAATTGAAGTATCTGATTACTTATATGGTTTCTTAAAAGTTGCCAAGCAGCCAAGCGATCGCGATGAATCCATGAACTTAAGTTTCATCTACTTCTATATTAACGTGCCTTTATCGTTATGGTTTGAAAAGGAAGAAGTCGTCAATACCACTAGTTTAAATCTGCGAAACGACTTTGTCTGGCAACTCGCAAATGAAGAGAAGAGCCCTACAAAATTGCTCTCTCAAGGCGTAAAACTTGGCTTTGATATGGACTTACTCTATTTCTGTGTCCTTTTTAAAATTCATGAAGGAAGCTATGAAGGTTCATATACCGATCGCTTTCTAGCAATTGAAAGCCGAATGATTTCACTAATTAAAGAACAAAATCTACGTACAATGATTAGTTTGAAAGACAATACATTTATCCTCTTTTTAGAATATCAACCTAATCTGGACGTTTCTGATTTATTGGATAAAATTGAAGAAGATATTCTATCCATCTACCCTAATTATTCATTTACATGGGGCATTGGTGAAGAAGCGACTGAAAAGTATCAATTTCACTACCAATACCACAAAGCTCAAATCGCATTAGAACAAGCTTTGTACTTAAAAACACCACGAATGAATTACAAAAAGAGTCGTATCTCAAGTATTGTGAATCAAATGGTTGAACGTGAGGATATTTTAAAGCAAGCTCAGGATTTATTTCACCCAATCGAATCGATGGATAGATTTAATGAAGCTGGGATGGACTTACTTACCACAATCACGGTTTACTTAAAAACGAACTACAATACAAGTCAAACAGCACGACGATTGAATATTCATCGCCAATCCTTGCTCTATCGCTTAGAAAAGTTTGAAGAGTTAACAGATCTCTCTTTAGATGA
>CAYPHX010000062.1:0-6666 GCA_964410635.1 uncultured Erysipelothrix sp.
GCAAGATTAGATATTATGGGTGCATTTATCTCAAATAAAATTTAATACTGATTGGCTAATAGATATATTAGCCTTTTGTTTTTGCTTTGTTATAATAGGTAAGGTGATAAAATGAAAAAAGTATTCGCAACTGACTTTGATGGCACACTTTTCCAGTATGGAACTGTAAGCCAACAAGATATAGATACAATAAGAAAGTTTAGAAAATCAGGTGGACTTTTTGGAATAGCAACAGGTCGAATGATTGGCTCAATAAGAAGAGAAATAGAGAAATATGATATTCCAGTCGACTTTGTAATCGGAGTTAATGGCGCTGTGACTGTAGACAGTCGATTTAAAGAACTGGATAGTATATCAATAGACAATAAGATTGGTCTTGAAGTAAAAGAAATGTTGAAAGAAGGTAATTGTATTCGTTACTCTATCAGTGATGGGTATAATGTTTTTAACGTTGGTGAATTACCAGAAGCACTACAATCTATCATTGTTTCAAGACAAGAAATATTAGACAACAATATTAAAGGTCTTTTTGGCAATACAGAAACAATTGAAAGTGCAAGAAGTTTATGCGCTAAAATAAATAACAAATATGGTGACTACGTAAAAGCACTACCTAATTACAACTATATTGATATTGCTAGTAATAAAACAGATAAAGCAATTGCTTTAGAAAACTATTTGAAAGCATTTAAGGATGTCACTGTAGCGACTGCAGGTGATGCACACAATGACTTAATGATGATGAAAAAGTATATTGGATATGTAATGAAGCATGGCGATGAAACAATCATCTCTCAAATAGATAATCAAGTAAATACAGTAACAGAAGCACTTAATGACTTTATGGATTTATAAAATTTTAATAGACTATATTAAATGATATTTAACATATTTTGATGGTTTTCTTTGATTTCAGTATCTGAGTATGTATACTTAAGGAAAGATAGCTGGGAGGTACATATGAGCTCAATTTACCGTATCAAAGAAAATATGTCAGAGTATACAGAAACAGAAATGAAGATAGCAAAGTATATTTTAGAAAATAAAAACTTCGTTATTTCATCTTCTGCTCAAAGAGTATCAGAAGCTGTGGGGACATCTTCAGCAGCCTTAGTTCGCTTCTCTAAAACATTGGGTTATTCCGGTTTTACAGAGCTTAAAGTAGAGTTAGCTAAATCTTCAACAGAAGTTACAGATAATTATGCAGCTATCATAAATGACAGTGATGATTTAGAAGTGCTAGTTAAGAAAGTTAAGTATAGGAATCATGCTACTTTTGAGAACACTTATAAACTACTTAATATGCAAGATCTAAAAGCGTCAGTTAAGATGTTTGAGTCAGCTGATAAAATACACCTGTTTGGAATTGGAGCTTCAGGGATTGTATGTGATGACCTATTTCAAAAACTAGTTAGAATTGATCGAAAAGTTTCCTACCATACAGATATCCATCTGGGTATCTCGGCTATGTCACATGCTAAAGAAAATGATCTTGTGATTGGTGTATCATACTCTGGTGAAACAGAAGAAATAATTAATGCACTTGCGATTGCAAAAGAACAGGGCTTGAATACCATGAGTATTGCACAGCTTGGTAAAACAAGTATTGATAAATTTTCGGATATTGGCTTTAAGGTTCCAAAAGAAGAATCAGAATATAGACTGGGCTCTATCTCGTCACGATTTGCGATGCTTGCAATTACAGACTTACTCTACTTAGGTATTGCACATAATGATATCGAGTTATTAAAGAATAATATTATTAAAACAAAGTTACACTTAAAGAAATTCTCTGAGAAATATTAAAAAGAACATCTACCATAATTCAAGGTAGATGTTCTTTTTTCATTAAATATATTCGTCTGCTTTTACTTTAAACATAATAGCGGAAGCTATAGGATCTTTTTTAATCTCTCTAGTAGCAACTTTAGTTGCTTCATCTTTATCTTCTAAATCTGTCTCAAAATAAATCTTGATGCCTTCTTTTTTAACAAATTTGAATTTAGGAGATTCAACAGCTTCTAATATTTTAATAATTTTATCCTGCATAATTGGACTGTTTACAATAATCATAAAAGTGCCTCTCTTTCTACTATATTATACCATAGTAAAACCTGCAACGAAATAATATTTCACAAAATCAACAAAAATGTTGAATTAAATATTTATGGTGATATAATAGATTTGTAAGCACATTCAAGTGCAGGAGGAAAATATTATGGAAACACTAACCAGATTTATAGAAGAGAAGATCGCCCCCCCGCTGATTAAGTTCTCACAATTAAAGTATGTTCAAGTAATGCAACGTACAGGACTAGGAATTATGTCACTACTTGTAATAGGATCAGTATTCTTATTACTAGCATCATTCCCATTCCAACCATATCTAGATCTACTTGGAGATTTTAGATGGACAATCGCAGCAGCATCAGGAGTAGGTACAGGAGCAATCGCGCTTTATACTGTAATTACAACAGCATATGCACTAGTAGAATACTATAACACTCGTGAAGGTGAAAATACAGATATTATTCAACCATTAATTCTATCAGTAGCATCATTCATGTTATTAAACCCAGCACAAACAGTTTCAACAATGATTGAAGGTGCAACAGATCCAGGTAGTTTCTCAGGAATCCCTACAGTATACATGGGAGCACTTGGAGTATTCGCAGCACTATTTGTTGGTATTGTAACTGTTGAAATTTACCGTTTTGTTGTAAACAAGAAAATTGTTATTAAAATGCCAGATGGCGTACCTCCAATGGTATCCCAAGCATTCATTTCATTAATCCCAAGTACAATTGTTATCGTTGTTTGGTGGTTAGTTGGATCAGTATTCGCGATTAACTTACCAGAAGTTATTGCTTCAGTATTTAAACCTTTAGTACAAGTTGGAGACAGTCCAATTGTAGTAATGATCTCAACATTCTTAAACCGTATTCTATGGTCAGTAGGTATTCATGGTTCAAATATTGTTAACTCAGTAGGTGGAACATTCTGGGGACATATGACTAATGTTAACCTTGAACTAGCACAAGCTGGACAAGCATTACAATATACATATACATCAGTATTTATTGATAACTACATCTGGATTGGATTATTCCCACTTTCATTATCATTAATTTTATCAAAATCACCACGTCTAAAAGGTCTTGGATGGTTATCAGTTGCAGCAGCACTATTTAACATCGGAGAGCCACTAATCTTTGGTCTACCAATCATGTTAAACCCATTAATGATGATTCCATTTGTATTAAGTTACTTATTACTTGCACTAGCATCTATTATTTTGGTTACACTAGGCTGGATTCCAGTACCTTACTTAACCATCTCATGGATTACACCAGCACCAATTAAAACATTCTTGGCAACAGGTGGTAGTATCCCTGCGGTACTATTTGTTCTAGCTGGTTGGGTATTCATGTTCTTAGCATTCTACCCATTCGTTAAAGCAATGGAAAAAGAAGACTTAAAAGAAATCGAAGAAGCGAAATAACATGTTAGGAATATCTACTTACTTTAAAGACTTAGACTATGAGTACTTAGAGAAAGCATCAAAGATAGGCGCGAAGTATTTATTTACTTCGCTCCACATTCCTGAAGAGGATCTTTCTAATTTAAGTGAAGTTTTACCAGAATTCTTAAGTAAAGCTAATGAATACGGTTTATTACTTGTTCCAGATATCTCACCAGCAACATTTGAAAAATTAAATGTAGCAGAAGGAGATTATGAAGGATTGAAAGCTCTAGGATTCAAGACATTAAGACTTGACTATGGCTTTGAAGATTATGAACTTGTAAAAAAACTACAAGAAGACTTTGAACTTATCCTTAATGGATCAGTTGTAAAAGAGAAAGACCTTTTAGAAGCTAAAGCAGCAGGTGTTGATTTATCAGCAATATCAGTAATGCATAACTTCTATCCAAAAACAGATACAGGATTATCTCTAGAGTATTTCAAAAAAATGAATGAAGTATTCGTTCGTTATGATATTAAATCAATGGCTTTTGTACAGGGAGACAAACTTAAAAGATTCCCACTTTATGAAGGCTTACCTACTGTTGAAAAACATCGTCAGATGCACCCATTCGTGGCTGCAGTTGAACTGATTCATGAATGTGGAATTAATGATATTCTTATCGGTGATTCAGAAGCGAAGTTTGAAACTTTAGAATGGATTCAATCTTATATGGAAGATAAAGTAATGCATATTCCTGCACACTTTGATCCAGAATATAAAGAGTTTTATGAGAACACACGTACAGTAAGACGTGACTTATCAGACTCAGTTATTCGTGTGATTAGTCCAAGGATTGAAGGAATTGAAATTAAACAAAATGGTCAGAGAAGAAAAGGATCCATTACAATGGAAAACCAACTATCAGGTCGTTATAGTGGAGAAGTTCAAATTGTAAAACAAGACTTCCCAATGAGTGCAAGAACAAACGTTATTGGTTTTGTACACCCTGATTTTGTCGATATATTCGACTTCATTGATCATGATACAAAAATAAAATTTATACCGTTTGAATAAAAAGGACTCAAGTCCTTTTTATTGTTTAGAAATGAGAAAATATGGAAAAAGCTTTAGAAATAGTACAACAAAATAAGACAATGAATGCCTTTAAAGATGCAGCAAACAAACTTGCTTTTTTAAACATTGGTATTGCGATATTTATTTTAATATTGAAACCAATGTCTACTTTAGACTTGAGTCATTACTATGAGTTGGCAATGATTCCAATAGCTGTATTAATGAGTACTTTTATTACACAAGCGCTATTAGAACACAAACGTGAATCCTTACGTGTCGCAATAATATTTGCTTCATTAATGAGTTTGTACCCATTTCTAAATAATAAGGAATTCATGCCAGCATATCCTGTTATTGCATCGCTAATAACACTGGTGTTATCTAATATATTCAAAGGATTTAATGAAAATATTTTAAAAGAAAAAGAAACGACACCAACAGCCGTGACTGCATACTTTAATCAACTAATACCGATAGTATCAATCATTATGGTTGGTTTCGTATTCACATTTGTATTAAATAATACTTTTGATGTGATGATATCATCCTATTTAAGTCTAATTTCTTTAATGAGTCATTATGTAGTGATGTTAATTGTTATTACATTAATCTGTAGTTTTTGGTACTTAGGTTTGCATGGTGTCACAGTAATATCGACCCTTATGCGTCCGTTTTGGTTCCAAATGGTTTTGTTTAATGCATACTATTTTATCAGTGGTCAAACAATGATGTATATTGGTACAGAAACGTTTCTACAATGGTTTGTTTGGTTAGGTGGATCTGGCGCTACTTTAGGATTGAGTATTTCACTGAGATACTTTGCGAAAAGTAAAGCTTTAAAGGAACTCGGACAAGTTGCTTTTAAATCAAACATTCATAACATAAATGAAAGCATTATATTTGGTGTACCTATTAGTGAGAATAAGACATTTAAAATTCCATTCTTTATGGCACCAATTGTACTGGCTACATGTTCATATGCCGCGATATATTATGGTTTAATATCTAATTTTGGCCTAGTTATGCCATGGGTATTACCAATCCCATTGGGCGCCTTATTGTCATCAGGTGGCTCAATTAAAGTCATGGTATTTTCATTAATTATGATATTTACATCATGGTTAATTTATTATCCATTCTTTAAAAAATATGACAATCAATTAATCAAGGAGGAGGCATTAACAACTAATGAAAGTTAATATTAAAAACATAGATACAGAAAAGCAGAATATAAACACAATGCATATTGATACCTTAGGTACTCATGACATGGTGAAGTTAATAAATAACGAAGATCAAGCAGTTATTGATGCTGTTGAGGAACAAACATTTGAAATCGCAAGCGCAGTAGAAGCTGTATACAACACAATCAGTGCCGGTGGTAGATTAATCTATATTGGTGCTGGAACATCGGGTCGTATTGGTGTATTAGATGCATCAGAATGGTTCCCAACTTATGGCGTTGGAGAAGAGTCAGTTGTAGGAATTATAGCAGGTGGAGACAGAGCATTGCGTCATCCAATAGAATCAGCTGAAGACAGCCTAACAGGTGCACAAAAGGACTTAGAAAATATAAACTTTACGGACAAAGATATATTATGTGCATTGGCATCATCAGGAAGAACACCATACTGTATTGGTGGTTTAAAATATGCTAAAGAAATAGGTGCTCAAACAATCACAATTGCATGTGTTGCAAATAGTGAAATGGCAGCCTATGCGGACTATCCAATTGAAGCGAAAGTAGGACAAGAAGTTGTTACAGGTTCTACACGAATGAAATCTGCTTCAGCTCAGAAAATGATTTTAAATATCATCTCTACTTCTACTATGATCAAATCAGGTAAAGTATATGGTAATTTAATGGTAGATGTTAAAGCTACCAATGCTAAATTAGTTGAAAGAGCAAAATCAATCATCATGAAAACAACTAACTGTGATTATGACAGAGCAAGTGAGCTTTTAGAATTAAGTGAAATGCAGGTAAAAAAAGCAATTATAATGCAAATTCTTGATATCAATCTTGATGAAGCATCTCAAAAATTAGAGGAAAACAAAGGGAATATTTCTCTTACAATAGAACGAAAATAAAGAGAAAACTTCAGTATCATCAACTGAAGTTTTT
>CAYPHX010000063.1:0-6562 GCA_964410635.1 uncultured Erysipelothrix sp.
GTAGGATCAAGTCCTAACTTATTAAATACAGTTGAAATAATAAAGGGTAATGAAATCCAGTTTACTACAATTAAAATGGCTGTGATGATTGGGGTAATAAAGCGCGCTTTTTTTGATGTTAGAAGTAAGATTAGAAATGAAACTACTGCTGCTATAAGACTTGTTAATGTAATAAGCTTCATATTATCAGTTACTTTATAAGCTACATTTAATATTTTTAAATGTTTAGGGGATATTTTTGATTCTACCTTTTCTAATACCTTTTCATATTTCTTTGAAACATTAAAACCAATTAGCTGTTTCTCAAGTTCGTTTCTTATTTGGTCCTTTGTGATTAAGTTATGAGTTTTATCTTCAATCTCAGTTGTATAATCATCTAATAAGGTCATTATGTCATCCGCTACTGCGGCCTCACTAAAACTATTTGTTCCATGAATGATATCTGACAGAGCATTATTAGATTGTGTCATCATGATATCTTGTACTCTTTCATCCCTAGTAACATCTGCAATCACCTTATCAACTTCTGAGTGAAGCTCTTTTGGAACTATGTCGTAGATGGGGGTAAAAGTAACAATCTCTTTCATAATGATTTGATAATTATCTTCATCAAGCATGGCAGGCCCTTCGACAACCATTTGCTTTAATATATTAGTATTAATATATGTTAATGTAGAAAGAACAAATATGAGTGATGTGAGTAAAATTAATATTTTCTTCATTTTAGACCTCCGTAATATTCTTCATTCTATACTTATTGTGTCTTGAATACAAATAAAAAGGGCAATGCCCTTTTTATACTATTTGATGGCTGTAACTTTACTCCAAAGTTCATTCATCACTGACTTAATGTTTTCATTGTAGTAGAACTCTTCATCTAACTCATATCCTGTACGAGGAATGTAGGATGAAATGCCTTCATATTCTGTTTCTGATAGTTTTTTTGATACTTTTGGTAATGGGCTTGTATATCCTACTTCAACTGAGATTTTCTCAGAGTTTTCATCTCTTAAGATAAAGTCAATAAAGTCATGAGCTGCATCAACGTTTTGTGCATTTTTTGAAATGACCATACCATCAATCCAAGTGTTTGTTCCTTGTGCTGGCTCAATATATGCTAAATCTTCATTTTCACTTAGAACATAACTTGCATCACCTGAGTACATGACGGCAATATCTCTTTCTCCTGAAGCCATAGCATCAATAACATAGTCATCAACATATACTGGATTCATTACTTTTTTCATTTCAACTAACCAGTCGTATGCTTCATTTAACTCTTTTTCATTCTCTGTGTTCATTGAGTATCCTAAAGTTTTTAAGGCAACCATGAAAGCATCTCTTTCTGAGTTGTAGAAGAAAGTTCTATCTTTGAACTGTGGGTTCATTAAGATATTCCAGCCTTCTTTTTCAATCAGTGCTTGGTCAACTGCTTTAGTATTATAGACAAGACCCACACTTCCTACGAAGTAAGGTACTGCGTATTTACCTTCTGGATCAAAGTGTCTATTTTTATATACATCATCTACATTTACGTAGTTTTTAATTTTAGAGAAGTCGATTTCCTGAAGTCTATCTTCTTCTACAAGGCGTTGAATCATGTAGTCTGATGGGATTAAAACATCATAGTCCTCTGATGCTAGTTTTGTATACATAAGTTCATTTGATGTAAAAACATCATACTGTACACGAACGCCATATTCTTCCTCAAAATCAAAGATGACATCCTTATCAATGTATTCTCCCCAGTTATAAACTTTAAGAACTGGTTTGTCATTTTTTCCACAGCCTACAATTAGTAGTAGGACAAGTAAAGTTGCGAATATTTTTTTCATAAGATCTCTCCTAAGCACTTAGTGCTTTCTTACTGGTATTTTTTCTTAATACCGGTACTACATTAATAATAATTAAGAATAACGACACAACACCTACCATAATGGTGCTGAGTGCATTAACTGATGGGTTGATACGTTTTGCCATCGAATAAACAAGCATTGATATATTGTTGACGCCATCTCCACTGACAAAGTATGAGATTACAAAGTCGTCAAATGACATTGTAAAGGCAAGCAGGGCAGCAGATATGATGCTGGGTATTATTTGTGGCACTATCACTTTTGTTAGCGTTTGAAAGGGTGTTGCGCCAAGATCCATTGCAGCATCAGCTAAATTTGGATCTAATTTTCTAAGTTTTGGTAAGATAGTTAAAATAACATAAGGAATACTAAAGGCAATATGTGCCAAAAGCATAGTCATAAACCCGCGTTTTACTTTAAATGCAATAAACAACAACATCAAACTGATGGCTGTAACGATTTCTGGGTTCATGATGGGTAAGTTATTCACTTGTAGTACTAAGTTTCTCACAAGTTTTTTTGAGTTCACAAGGCCAATTGCTGTGATTGTACCCACGATGATAGAAATGAGTGTTGATAAGATTGCTAATACAACTGAAACACGCACCGCTGCCATCATCTCTCTGTTTCTAAAGAGGGTTTCATACCATCTAAATGAAAAACTTGAGAAGCTGGTGAGTGATTTGGATGAGTTAAAAGAGAACACAACCATCACTACAATTGGTAGATAAAAGAAGATGAGCATCGCAATGAGGCTTGTCGATTTTAAGAGTTTATTTTTTTTCATTCCAACCATTATACAAGTCCTCCTTTTTTAGATTCCTTAACATCTTGATCAAATCTATTGGCTAAGTGCATTGAGAACATAATGATAATTGCCATGATCAGTGAGATTGCAGAACCAAAGTTCCAGTTTCCCACAGTAACAAACTGTTTCTCAATTAAGTTACCGATTAATACATAACCGCCACCCCCGAGAAACTCAGGGATAACGAAAGTTGACACCGCTGGTAAGAATACCAGTGTAATTCCTGAAATAACACCTGATAGTGATAAAGGGAAGATGACACGGTAGAATGTTTCGAAACGATTCGCTCCTAGATCATGACTTGCTTCAATTAAGGAATCATCCATGCGATTCAGTACTGTATAGATTTGTAAAATCATAAAAGGTAAAAAGTTATATACCATACCAAGAATAACTGCAAAATCTGTATACATCATTTTAATTGGCCCTAAACCTATCTTCGCAAGTAAACTATTAATCAGTCCAACATCGGATAGTAAACTCATCCATGCATAGGTTCTAATTAACATATTAATCCACATTGGAATTGTGATCAGTAAAATCATGAGTGTTTGAGTTTTCTCATTCATTTTAGAAATGAAGTAAGCTAATGGATAACCAATCAAAAGTGAAATAATTGTAGTGATCCCAGCAATACGTAGTGATTCAATTAACACAGCAACAAACACAGGATCAAAGAACTTTTTAAAATGTTCTAGCGTAAAACTGATTTGAACAATATCATTCCCTGAATTACTGCTGAATGCATAATAAGTAATTAAAAGCATTGGAATTGCTAGAAACAGTGATGCCCAAACGATGTAGGGTACGACAAGCTTTCTATAGGTACGCATTTTAGTATGCCTCCAGTTTGGACATCACATGGATATCTTCTGGTGCAAAAGTAATACCTACTGTCTCACCTTCTTCTGTAAAGTCTGTTGAGTGAATGATGTATTCTCTTTCTTCTGTTTTAACTAAGAATTCATAGTGAACACCTTTAAATAAAACAGACTCGACAACACCAGTTAACTTGCCTTTGTCAACTTCTACAATATCTAAGTCTTCTGGCCTAAAGACAATATCAATGGCTTCATTTTCATCAAATCCATGGTCAACACATTCAAATACTTTGCCATCGAAAGAAACTTTCCTATCTTCTAACATAACGCCTTCAATAATGTTTGATGCACCAATAAAGTCTGCAACAAATCTATTTTCAGGTTCATTATAAATGTCCATTGGTGTTCCAATTTGTTGAATTTCACCTTCATTAAGAACCACAATCTTATCACTCATTGTCAGTGCTTCCTCTTGATCGTGTGTGACATAGATAAATGTAATACCAACGTCTTGTTGAATCGCTTTAAGCTCATGTTGCATTTCTTTTCTTAGTTTTAGATCCAGTGCACCCAGTGGCTCATCAAGTAGTAATACCATCGGTTCATTAACAAGGGCACGTGCAATCGCAATACGCTGTTGTTGTCCACCGGATAACTGAGAAATATCACGGTTCTCAAAACCTTCAAGTCCGACTAATTTCAACATTCTTTTTACTTTTTGTTCAATGACATCATCTGCTTCTTTTTTAATTTTTAAACCAAAAGCAATATTGTCATACACATTCATATGTGGAAAAAGTGCATAACGTTGAAATACTGTATTTAATTCTCTTTTGTGCGCTGGAACATTTGAAATTTCAATTCCGTCAAAATATATTTCTCCAGAGTTTGCTTCTAGAAATCCACCAAGAATTCTCAGAAGTGTTGTCTTACCACAACCTGAAGGTCCTAGTAATGTTACAAACTCATTTTCATATATATCAAGATTAATTCCTTTAAGAACGATATTGTCCTCAAAGCTTTTTACAATGTTTCTAAATTCTATTAATTTTGTCATAATTATTTACTCCTTAAAATATTGGCGGGGTGCATACCCAGATTACTTTTGCGACTTGTTTATTTTCATTTTTTAATACGTGGACCTCTTCTCCTGTTAGGTAGAATGTTTGTCCTTTTTTTAATTTTAGTTTTTGATCACCAATATAAAGGGTGACTTTCCCTTCAAGAACATAACCAAACTCTTCTCCTTCATGAGGTAATATTTCATCTGACTCACCATTTTCAAAGAGTTCAAGTAGTATCGGTTCCATTTCATTCTTTTGTGCATTGGGGACAATCCAGTTAACAACCTTATCATCCTGTTCATCAACAAAATAATCATCTGTAGTAAAGATAAGTTTATCTTCTTTATCATCCTTAAAGAATGTTGATAAATCGATTCCTAACACTTCGACAATATCATTAAGTGTCGCTATAGATGGAGATGTTAAATCATTTTCTATTTGCGATAAGAATCCTTTAGAAAGCTCACAGCGACTGGCGAGCTCTTCCAATGTTAAATTATTTTGATTCCTGTATTTCTTTAATCTTTTCCCTATTTCCATAGCTGCCTCCTGTTTACATTTACTAAACTTCTTGATAAGTCAAACTTAACTTCCTTTGTTATTATACATCTAATTATTTTTATTTCAACAACTTTACAAATAATTTTTCGCACAAAAAAAGAAGCCACCTCTAATGACTTAGAGATGACTTCTATTTTAGTTTGTTTTATACACTTTCAATGAATTTAATCAATGCTGGTTTTGGTAAGAAACCTGTACGGTTTACTGGTTTACCATCTTTGAATAAGATTAGCGTTGGAATTGACATAACATCAAATCTTTGAGCTAAGTCTCCGTCTGCATCGACATCTACTTTAACAATTTTTACTTTATCTTGCATTTCTTCTTGAACATCATTAAGAATAGGCGCAATCATTTTACATGGCCCACACCAATCGGCATAGAAATCTACTAAGACAAGACCTTCTTGTACTGTTTCATTAAAGTTTTTTGAATTTATTACTTCCATTTTAGTCCTCCTTATTTCGTACGAATATTATTATATCATATATCCTACGATTTACTTATAAAGTGCTTTTACTAAGCATTTGCCGGCATTCTATATTTTAATTTACCCTTGTGTAATTTAATATTCAATTGCTTTCCTTTGAACACTTCCCCATCACAACCGTAGATCACTTCTTTTTCTGATTTAACTTGTAAATTATCCACATGCTTGAATTCTACAACATCAATATTCTCATGTTCCCCTTTTGCATATTTTGGAATCAATTTCATGGCACGTCTTCTTGTAAGACCTTCTACAATACAGACATCCAATAAACCATCATCTAATTTTGCTTTAGGTGCACTTTTAAATCCTGATCCATAGTATCGACCGTTCATGATTGATAATAGCGTAATTTCTTTATCAATCTTAAAGTCATCATTGAAGATTGATAAACGAACTGGTTTCATACGTACTACCTCGCGCAGCGCTGCAGTAACATAAATCATCATCCTTGGTATCAGAATCTTACCCTTCATTTCATTCGCAAGTGCATTGATATCAGCATCAACACCAATATTTGCACAGTTCAAAAAGTAGTGATCGTTTACTTGCCCAAGATCAATATTCGTCACTTTTCCGTTTAATACTGTATCATTCAGTAATTCTTCAAGTTCACCTTCATGATCAATCATTTTGAAAAAGTCATTTCCTGTACCGACTGGAATAACGCAAAATTCATTCTCAAAACTCATACCATTAACAACTTCAAAAGCTGTACCATCTCCACCCACAGAGTAAAGGACAGCGTCTTTTTCATATTGCCTTGCGATTTCAGTTGCATGGCCTTGATATTTAGTAATGTGGATATCAAAATCATGTGACGCAAAATGCTTCTCTACCCACACAACAACGCGCTTGTAGTTTCCGATTCCCGACACAGGATTGATAATAAAAACATGTTTCATATTCGACTCCTATACAAAAGGTGCATAATGCACCTTAGTTTCTTTTTAGATTATACA
>CAYPHX010000064.1:0-4439 GCA_964410635.1 uncultured Erysipelothrix sp.
GCAACACTAATGAGTATTGGTGGGATCATCATCAGGACTTGTCCCATATATGGATCTTTAAGATCCATATGAGGGATAAAAGAGTATCCTGTTGATCTGAGGCTAATATACTGCGGGATGATGGGAGCAATTTGCCCAATAACATAGACAATCATGAGCGCTCTTACATCAAACTTTGATGCTAGAGTTGTTAAAAAAGTTATTAATACCACATTTGAAAGTAGCATTGATAATGAAGATTGCTTAAACATACCTTCACTTTCAAGATATCCTCTAAACACTCCTAGAACGGACGAAAACAATATTGTTGGAGCTCCAATTCTTGTTAATAATAGAACCAGGTTAAATGATTCTTCATCAAAACCTACCGCTAAAACTTTTAGCAAATAAGGTGCAGCTACAATTGTAAATGCAATTAAGATTAAAGATATTATCCCAATAATAGTGATGAAGTTATTTAAGTGTGATTTCTTACCTTCTTTACCTTCATCTTTTTCTACTTGTGAAAGAACTGGAATTAGGGTTGTACCAATACTAGTAGACACAACCATACTAAACATAGAAATTGTAGTTAATGCAAGAAAAAATGCATCAGTGCTTGAACCAGATCCGTATGTCGATGCGATTAATGATTCACGTACGAATCCTAACATTTTACTTGCAAAGGAAACAACTGCAAGCATAATTACCATTTTAGTTGCTTGATTTTTTTTAGACAATTAGAAACACCCCTCTTTAAATTCAATATACATTATAGCTTTTTCTATAACATAAAGATAATTAATGTTTGATTATATTTAGATATTCAATTTATTTCGCATTTTACCAACCAGTACATTGAGTTCCTCTACCCTTAATACTAATAGTGAAACGAAGTAAATAATAACTGATAACGTTACGGATACAAGTAATGCGATTAGTAAACCTATTGTTCCTGAACTCACCATTGATGAGACATAGATGAAACTAAAGTGAGCGACAACTCCCATAAGTAGAGAAGCTACAAAAGATTTTAGCAAGACCACTACCATAGACTTAATTCCAATTTGACCCACTTTCTTTCTTAATGAGTTAATTAGAAAGAATGAAGAAATAATGGAAGCTAGCGATGTTCCCAGTGCCAGTCCTCTATGCTTCATTGGACCTATAAAAATAAAATTAAGTACAATATTTAGAGCAACTGTAGCAGCTGAGTTAATGGTTGGTGTTTTTGTATCTTGTAAAGAATAGAATGCACGATAGATATATTGCTTGACAGAGTTTGCCGAAAGACCAATCGCAAGAAATGTTAATGCTCCTGCTGCCATCATAGTATCTGCTGCCGTAAACATATTTCTTTCAAAAGTCAGTCTGATTATTGGTGTTGCCAAAACAATCATACCCACCGTGGCAGGAATTGTAATTAATAATATAATGTTTGTACCCTGAGTTACAACTTTTTTAAAACCTGTTTTATCTTCCTTATTTGCTTCTGTTGACAACAATGGGAATATTACTGTGAATATTGAACCGATAAAAATACCAGTTGTTATGCCATCAATACGTCTTGCATATTGCAATGAAGAAACACTACCTGAAACTAATGTTGATGCCATCGCATTATCGGCCATCGCATTGACATCATTAATCGCAACACTAAGTAGAATTGGTGGAATCATACGAAGTACTTTTTTCATATATGGATCTTTTAAATCTACATGTGCTTCATATTTGAAACCTTTAGATTTTAAACTGATATATTGTGGAATGAGTGGTGCCCCTTCCGCAATTGTATAAACAATCATTAGAGCTCGCACATCAAACCTTGAAGCTAAAGTAGTCAAGAATATGATTAAGACAATATTCGAAAGTATCATTGCTATAGAAGATTCTTTGAACATTCCTTCACTTTCAAGATAACCCTTAAAAACACCAATGATTGCAGAGAAAAGAATTGTAGGTGATCCGATTCTAGTCAGTAACAACACTAACTCAAAGGATTTATCATCAAATCCGGCTGCCAGGACTCTGAGTAAAAATGGTGCAAAAACAACAGCTAAGATGGCTAATATTATTGCAACTATTGAAATAATGTTTAAAAAGTTATTTAGGTGTTGTTCTTTGCCTTCTTTTCCTTCGTCTTTTTCTACTTCTGAAAGAATCGGTATTAACGTTGTACCAATACTTGAAGAAACAACCATACTAAACATAGCGATTGTTGTGATAGCTAAGAAGAAGGCATCTGTATTAGAACCTGATCCAAACTTAGACGCTATTAAAGACTCTCTTAGAAAACCTAATATTTTACTTAAAAATGATATAATCGCTAGCAACACAACTGTTTTGGTAGCTTGGTTTTGTTTAGACAAATAAAACACCCCTTTTATGCAATATTTATTATAACCCTTTTAATTAATTAAGAAACACAATTATGTCTTTTCTTTTATTTCACATACTTGCCCAATAGTGACATCAGCACTGTTCCTATTATATATAAAGCCAAAGCTAAAATAAACGGTGCAATAATATTGATGTCATAAATCCACCCTGCAACCAGAGATCCAAGGATCATACCCAATGATTTTACGGTATTATGATAACCTACCATTTCACCTTGAGTATCATCATCACTATAGGCCATTGTCCTAGATTGAAACAGACCTATCGGTAATGTATCAAAACTCATCGCAAGAACTCCAACAAACATGAATCCAATGGCTGATGATTTCAACATAATTAAAGGAATAAACATCAAACTAACAAACCCTAATATAAGTGTAATCTTAGATTCAGGTTTTCTTGATGATGCGATACGCATCGCAATTGTGAAGTTTAATACAAGGGAAATCAGTCCCACCATACCTTTTGTTAGACCGTTATATGACGATGGAAGGCTGAGTGCATCGGAAATAAAGTAAGAAAAAGTTTGTGTTAGCGAAGTGGATGCAGTACTAATTAGAAATACAATCCAAAAATTCATAAATAATTGACGATTCAATTTACTCTCACGCTTTACGAGCGGATTACTACCTGCTAAAACACGTTTCACATCTATTTTATCTTCAATATCATTATCTTCTAATAAGAAAAAGTACAGTAGACCCACACACATTAATAAAACTACCTGAATTATGAATGGAATCTTCAGTGAGTAATCACCAATGAATCCACCCATAAAATAACCTATCGTTCCTGCAACCGAAAAGATGGTTACCATCTTTGTAATGTTTCTAGATTTTTCTTCTGGTTCAGACTTCTCAATAACATAAAGGCCGGTCCCCACAAATAGTGCAGACACAAAAGCGCCTGAAATAAGTCTCGCCCCCAAAATAATATAGGGGTCTGTACTAAATCCAAAAATTGCTTGTCCTAAGGCATAACCAAAAGCACCAATAATTAAAAGTGTTCTGGCCTTAATATATCTTGACATGACACCCCAAAAAGGTGAAAAGGCAAAGTTTGTTAAACTCATTGCCGCAAAAACCATACCAAACATGGCACTTGGATAATTAAGCGAGCTTAGATATGCTGGTGTAATAGGGTGCGCTAAGTTTGCCGCGATCCCTTGTAAAGCATGAATTCCTATTAAGATACTTATCGTATTTATTTTTTTTATTTTATTCAATCAAATCATCTCTTCTCTGAAGACTATTCTAAAGAATATAAAGTGTTTATTCAACCGAATCACTACTTTAAACTTAAAGCTACTGCTTCTTTTAACTTGGGTACTACTTCACTCTTATACCAAGGATTCTTTGCTTCCCATCTCTGATTCAAAGGTGAAGGGTGTGGGATCGGAAAATACTGTGGTAGGTATGCATCATAATTCTTTACAGTTTCTGTAAGGTTTTTCTTCATATCATCTTTTAAATAGTATTTTATCGCATACATACCAATTAATATTATCAATTCTACATTGGGCATTGCTTCAAGCAATTGAGGGTGCCACTTTTTCACAAAATCTTTACGTGGGGGATTATCTCCTGTTTTAGCTTTTCCCGGGAAATAAAAATCCATAGGTAAAACAGCAATCTTATGAGAATCATAAAATATAGCTTCATCTACACCCAAATAATCACGTAGCCTAATTCCACTTGGATCTCTAAAGACATCCTTAAGTAACTGAGTCTTGATACCTGGTGCTTGACCAATGAGTACAATCTTCGCCTCCTTGTAGGCTTTAAAGATAGGAACCCATCCTTTTTGCGTAAACTCGATATTATCATTCATAATTTCTTGTCTTATATCATCAATCGTTTTCATATGTATCACCTACATTCATCATATCACTTCTTTTATAAAATCAACTTTTAACACCTTGAGTGATAATTACAGTTATATAGTTTATAATAAGAGACAACGGAGGTCTGTATGGAAAAAATTAATATTAACGATACATTTTATAGTATTACAAAAGACAACAAAGCACTTAGAGATGCTTTTATAGATATGGGATTTAC
>CAYPHX010000064.1:4539-6292 GCA_964410635.1 uncultured Erysipelothrix sp.
TGTAACATCTGCCGAAATTATGCGAATGGAACAACAACTGGTAGACAATGGTTTACCTGCATCAGAAATCCAACGCTTATGTGATATACATGCAGACGTCTTCAACATGTCAATTGAAGAGATTCATGCCCAAAGACCAGAACATGATCGCGAAGGCCATCCAATTCAAGTACTCAAAAATGAGAATAGAGCTTTAGAGAAGCACTTAGAAGATATGTTCTTCTTTGTGATTCAGTTTGAAAATTCACAAAACGATAAAGATCAGTTTGATTTACTCTCAAAAGTGAATGAACTCTTTGATCTTCGTAAACATTACGCCAGAAAAGAAAAGCTATTCTTCCCACTGATTGAGAAATATGGTTATGCAGCTGCACCACAGGTTATGTGGGGTGTAGATGATGAAATCATTGATGACTTAAAAACATTTGAAACAAAAGTACAAACTAAAGATACAAAAGATTTAAACCATGTCTTCACTGCTTTAAGAAAACGTATCGAAGATATGATATTCAAAGAAGAAATGATCATGTTACCAATGATATCGAATGAAGCAACTGAAGAAGAATGGAAAGACATCGCCTACGATTCAGAAGAGATTGGATATTGTCTTGTAACACCGAAAGAAAAATGGATTTCCTACAAGACTTCATTTTATGACCGAGTGAAAGACGACTTAGAGCTTAAAGATCAAAAAGTACACTTTGGATCTGGAGTATTACGTTTAGAAGAGATTGAAGCAATTCTAAACACATTACCCATAGACGTAACGTTTATTGATGCTGATGATAAATTCAGATACTTCAATCAAGCGAAAGATAGAATCTTTGTACGCGCAAAGGCAGCCCTGGGACGTGTTGTACAACACTGCCACCCACCACGATCAGTTGATATGGTAAACGGCATCCTAGAGGACCTTAAATCAGGCGCAAAAGATCAAGAGAGTTTTTGGATAGAGATGGGACCCAAGTTTATCCACATCTCATACCATGCAGTAAGAAATGAACACGGACAATACCTAGGTACACTAGAAGTAAGTCATGATATAAATCAATATAGAGATATTGAAGGACAGAAAAGATTGAGGGATTTAGATGAGTAAAGCAGTAATATTTGATATGGATGGTGTTTTAGTAGATACAGAACCAATCTATATCCAAAGATTCTATGAATTTTTTAAAGCACATAATATTGATGTAGATGTAAAAGATATTTATAGAGGTATTGGAACACCTGATGATGTTACCTTTAACTTGCTAGGATCACTTTGGAACCCTAAAATAAGTGGAGAAGAATTCAGAGAAATATTTTCTACCCACAAGCATCAAACAAACTTCACCTACAAAGATTTAGCATTTCCACATTTACATTATTTGATGAAAAATCTAATAAGTAATGATATTGCTTTAGGCCTTGCATCCGCATCACCACGCAGTGCTATAGAAAATGTTATAACAGACACAAAAATAAAAGACTTCCTCCACCACACAATAAGTGGAGAAGAAGTCTTTGAATCAAAACCAAATCCAGAAGTATATCTGCAAACAATGCAAAAGCTTCAAGTAAAACCTGAACACACCATTATTGTAGAAGACTCACCATCGGGTATCAAAGCTGGTCTTGCATCAGGCGCAACAGTTATCGCTATTAAAGACAACCGCTTTAAACTTGATCAAAGTGGTGCACACTACTTTGCATCAGACTTAATGGAAGTACATAATATTATATTAAATCATTTCAACCTATAAAAAAGAAA
>CAYPHX010000065.1:0-6202 GCA_964410635.1 uncultured Erysipelothrix sp.
CATTTTATGTCCCCTTCTAATATATACATATATATAATATGGATAAATTGATTTTATAAATTTACGATAAACCACTAAACAGTACGTTTTGACTGGTCTATACCATACATAGAGTATCTTAATATATATATACTTATATTTCAAGAGTATTACACTATTAATAATCAATTTCATCATAGGTTTAGATTTCATTGCTTATTAGTAGATGGATTTTCCTAAGAAAAGAAAAAAAGCTTATCAGTAAATAAGCTTTAGTATTCCACATGCATCAGGTATAATCCACATCCTGGCACATTATATTTAATTTTATCTTTACTTGGTTTTAGTAATGCTTCTTCGATTTCTTCTTTGCTGAGTTTACCTTCTGCATAAGCAATACAACTTGCGACGAGCATCCGTACCATATGACGTAAGAATCCATCCCCTTTTATTTCAAACTGAATCGTATTGTCTATTTGTTTTACTTTAAAAGATGCTACCGTCCTTACTTGGTCTTCAATAACACTTTGCGGTGTTGCATTGAATGATGTAAAGTCATGGGTTCCTTCAAAAGATTGTGATATCTCTTTTAGTTTATTAACATCTAAGTCTTTATTGTATTGGTAGACGTAGCGATGTTTAAACATATCATATATACCGGTATTGAGTTTATAGTGATATGTTTTGGATTTTGCATTGTAGCGTGCATGAAAGTCATTTTCCACTTTTTCCACTTTTAGAATTCGAATATCATTAGGTAGGTTTCCGTTCAGGGCTCTTAGCCATATTGATCCTTCTAAATCTAAGTCAGAGTCAAAATGAAAGACTTGATGCATTGCATGTACTGAAGTATCTGTTCTTCCTGATCCATGGATCATTGATTCTTTCTTATTTACACTCGTAAGTGCTTTATTGATTTCTTCTTGTACAGTTCTAGTATGAGGTTGTATTTGCCATCCATAGAAGTCAGAACCATCATATTGAACTGTGGCTTTATATCTCATAGTACTAATATGCGGCTAACATAGAATGTCACAAAACATAATGCAAAACTAAATGTTAGTACTAGGATATCTGTAAAGCGAATTTTTAATTGTTTATATCGTGTTCTTTCTTTTCCCGGGGAATAACCTCGTGCTTCCATTGCATCAGCTAAATCTTCTGCACGATGATAAGCAGATACAAAGAGTGGAATAATTAGAGAAACAATGCCAACGATCTTTTCTTTTAATTTGCCTTCTTCAAAGTCTACACCACGTGATGCTTGTGCATTCATAATACGTTGTGTATCTTCAATTAGAGTTGGGATGAATCTCAGTGCAATTGAAATCATCATTGCGATTTCATGTGATGGTACACCAATCTTCTTGAAAGGACTGAGTAAATCTTCAATCCCCAGTGTTAAGTCTAGTGGTGCTGTGGATGCAGTGAGTAATGTTGTGATCATGATCATTAACATTAATCTAAATATAATAAATAATGTATTAAATATCGCATCACTATATATTTTAAAGTTTCCAATTGATAGAATGACTGTTCCTGTTTTGTAAGCAAATATATTAATAATACTTAAAAATATAATCATAAACATCATTGGCTTCATTGCTTTTATAACATATGAGATGGTTAGTTTTGCGGAAAGGATTGCGATAAGTAAGATACCCGTTAGAAGTCCATATGCTAGAAAGGGATTATCTCCACCGACTAAGAATACTGCAGTCATGAAGAAAATCATCGACATAATCTTAATGCGTGGATCAAGTCTGTGAATGAATGAGTCTAGGGGAAGATATCTTCCCAATGCTATATTTTTCATCGTTTGACCCCCTTGCTGAGTGTATCAACTAAATCATCAAGATTTGTTGTGACAGGTATTTCAAACCCTTTGTCTCTTAGTGTATCGTTAAGTCTTAAAATAAGTGGCTTAACGATATCTAACTCATTTAAGAGTGCTGTGTTTTCAAAGAAGGATTGTGTATTTCCTTCGTATATTATTTCTGCTTTATCTAATACAACAACATGATCACAATAATCTAAAACATGTTCCATGTCATGGGTTACCATAATGATTGTTTTACTGTGCTTTTGATTGAGATCTTTGAAAAGGTGCATCATATCTTTGGCACCTTGTGGATCCAGTCCTGCTGTAGGTTCATCAAGTACAATAAGTTCTGGGTTGGTTGCAAGAACACCTGCAATTGCAACACGACGCTTTTGTCCCCCTGATAGATTTAAGGGGGATCTTTCCCATAGTTTTTTATCAATTCCGACAAGATTAAGTGCTTCTTCGACAAAGGCTTTAATCTCTGTTTCACTCATACCAAAGTTAATTGGCCCAAAACTGACATCTTTATAGATTGTGTCATCAAAAAGTTGCATTTCAGGAAACTGGAACACAAGTCCTACTTTTTGTCTTAATTTTTTGAGTCCTTTTGGTTTTACATTTGCCTCTATTACATGGTCATAGATAGTTAGTGTGCCTTCTGTTGGTGTTAAAAGACCATTAAAGTGTTGTACCATGGTACTTTTTCCACTTCCTGTTGCTCCAATAACTGCTGTAATTTTACCTTCTGGAATTACTGTATTAATATTTTTTAGTGCAGTATATGAGAAGGGAGAGTTTGGTGCATATGTATAACCTATTTTTTCGAGCTTAATTGCCATAGTGTTTCGACCATCCCTTCTTCATCAAAGGGTGTTTTTAAATCGATACCCTTTTCTTTCATTTTTAAATAAAATTTCACATCAAAAGGAATATCTAAACCAATGTTTGTGAGTTGCTTTACATTGACTAAGACCTCTTCTGGAGTTCCTTCCATAAAGACTTCTCCTTGATTCATTACAATTATATAATCACTCATACTGACTTCTTCAATATCATGTGTAATTGATAGGATCGTCATGTCTCTTGCTTCATGAAGTTCATGAACCAAGTCGTTTACTTCATTTCTTCCTTTTGGGTCAAGCATTGATGTTGCTTCATCTAGAATTAATACTTTTGGATGCATACTTAAAACGCCAGCAATGGCGACACGTTGTTTTTGTCCGCCTGATAATTTAGTTGGTTCATGTCCCAAGTAATCTTCCATTCCGACGCGTTTTGCGTAGTCATTAATAACTGGATCCATCTCTTCTGGTTTGAAGCGTCTGTTTTCAAGTCCAAATGCTATATCATCTCTTACTGTTGAACCAATAAATTGGTTGTCTGGGTTTTGAAATACGATTGCAAGTTTCTCACGCATCTCATAGACATTGTCCTCTGTGAGTGCTTCGCCTTCAATCAGAATATCGCCTTCATTAGCTTTCATGAGTCCTACTATGAGTTTAGCAAGGGTACTTTTACCACTTCCATTATGTCCAATGATTGAAACATAATCTCCTTTGTTTATTTTTAAGGATACATTGTTTAATGCATTGGTTTTATTATCATAAGAAAAACTTAGGTTTTTTATCTCTAGTTGTTTCAATCTATCACTCCGTAACTGTTTCTTGGTTTAATTTAATGATTTCTACGATCATTTCTACTGATTTTTGCATTGCATCCACACTCGCAAACTCATGTTTACCGTGGAAGTTCTCTGCACCTGTAAATATATTGGGTGTTGGTAGTCCCATAAATGAAAGTCTTGATCCATCTGTTCCCCCACGTACTGGCGCAACTATTGGCTTTAGACCAATATTGGTGATGGCTTGTTTAGCAAGATTTACGACATGCATATTATTATCAAGCACTTCTTTCATATTATAGTATGAATCTGATGTTTCTACTTGTACTGTGCCTGAGCCATATTTAGCATTCATTTCATCTTCTATATGTTGAAGGTATGCTTTCTTGTTTTCAAAAAGTGTTTTATCATGATCTCTTATAATCAGTTCAACTGTCCCATCTTCGATTGTTGCTTTTGTATCGCTGACCATGTAAAAACCTTCATAGTCTTCTGTATGTTCTGGTCTTTCGTACTGTGGTAGTGCATTGATAAACTCAGTAATCAGAATATTAGCATTAATCATTGTGTTTTTGGATGATCCTGGATGAACACTGACGCCTTTGAATGTAACAGTAGATGCTGCAGCATTGAATGTTTCAAATTCCATTTCACCAGGTCCACCACCATCAACTGTATAAGCAAATTCAGCATTAAAGCCTTCTACATCAAAAGAGTCAGCACCTGTGCCAATCTCTTCATCAATTGTAAAAGCAATTCTTACATCCCCATGCTTGATTTCTGGGTGATTGTTTAAGTAGTTCATTGCGGTTAAGATATTTGCTATTCCTGCTTTATTGTCTGCTCCTAAAAGAGTGTGACCATCTGTAACAATCAGTGTATCTCCCTTATATTTTAATAAGTTAGGAAATGTTTTGATATCAGTAATGATTCCTTCACTTAAGATAATATCCTCTCCATCATAAGTTTCTATAATGCGTGGATTGACGTTTTCAGAATTGAAATCAGCGGTATCCATATGGGCAATGAATCCAATCGTTGGTACAACTTTATCTGTGTTTGAAGGGAGTGTTGCGGTAATAATACCAACTTCACTCATCTTAATATCGTGTAGATTTAATGCTTTACATTCTTCTAGCAAGACCTTTGCTAGATCAAATTGATTATCTGTTGAAGGTACTGTATTTGAGTATGGGTTTGAGCGAGTATTAATTTTCGCATATCTTATGAGTCTCTCTGATAGTTCTTGTTTCATAATAGGCCTCTTTTCATCCTTGTTATTATATCATAATTGCACAAAAAAAGAGTCCTTTGACTCCTTTTAAGCTACTATTGAGGATGATCCTCAGTTAATTCATTAGCAAGGTCAGCAATTGTTTCTTCCGCTGATTCTGTTAATTTATCAAGCTCATCTAGTGTTTTGTCAACGATACGTTGATTATTTTTTAGATAAACATAAGCTGCACCTGCGGCACTAGCTAATATTGCTAAAGGGAGAAATTTTTTCATGTAATACCCTCACTTTCATATTTTTATTTTAACATATTGATAGCCATTATTATAGTATAATAAGCATCTTTGTGTAAATGTATTAGTTTTCGTTCATTTACAACATATTTCTTGTTCATTTATTCAATAGTTTATTTTTATGACATTGTATTCTTAATTGTCTTTTGTCTTCTGTTTTGATCATCTAGCAACAAGAATGGTAGGTATACGATAAATGTGATGAGGATTATGAGTACACCAATAATCAAGGCTTTCGGATCCATAAGTGAACTTAAGAATAATCCAATTGGTCCTGGCAATATCCAGGATACTGGCAAGAGTGGAAATCTTAAGATGTTTTGGGTGATGCAGAAATATACAAGACTTGCAGACAATATAGGCGCTAAGTAGAACGGTATTTTGTAGATTGAGTTTTCAACTACTGGTACACCAAAGATAATCTCTTCATTAATATTGAAGATTGATGATTTTAATGCTGATTTTCCTATTGTTTGTAGTTCTTCATCTTTTGCAAAGAAACGCATCGCAAAAGCCAATCCAAGTGTTGCACCTGATCCACCGACAAATACAGCCCATTGGTAGAAAGTTTCTCCACCAAGGTAAATCGCTTGTCCAGTACTGATATAAGCCGACATATTAGAGATAAGCATTTGCATATAAATCACTCTAAAGAGTTTATTTGTGAGACTAGCACCATGAAATCCTTTACTCCAAAAGGTTGAGATTAAGACTATCGTTAGAATAATTCCTAAGATATGTGACAAGCCATTAAAAATCCATGTAATAGCAATATATACGAATCCAGTATTGATTGCTAAGTATCTATAGATTAGATACGACAAAACAACCAGTAGTGATTGTTGTAAGACGCTTGTAAAGGTAGTTGAGAGTGCTTGAGGTAATTGTTTCATATTTATATTTAACTTCAACAAGAGTCTGTAAACACCGGATAAGACTAATGTAATTATCACAGCATATACAATCATGAACTCTGTATTTCTTAAGGCAAGAATAGTCGTTGTTAAGATTCCAACAAAAATAGATGCACTCAGACTTGAAAGATTATCTTTCGCAATACTTGTCGCAACCGCGAAGGTATAAACAATTTCAAAGAAACTCCAAAAGAGTATGGCTTTGCTATCCTTAGTAAAATAATAGTAAAGACCAAAAATTACAATGAGAGCATGTGATTGATTGGTTCTATTATTGGATTTATGAATCGATTCTATTACTTTACTATTCTGTATAAAATTAATAAGTTTTATCAT
>CAYPHX010000066.1:0-3526 GCA_964410635.1 uncultured Erysipelothrix sp.
ACATCAATGATTGGTTGCAACAGCAGATAGAGAGCAATTAAACCTCAATTATTGGTGCTAAGTATGATATTATTTAGTAGAGATTTCGGAAAATAAATTGGCAAACAAAGTCAATTTCTACTTGAGGCTAACAACTTCTTGCTATGACTCCAAGTTAGACAAAGCGTTATAGAAAAAGCAAATGAAATCATTACAACTTATGTACACGATTAATTTTTCTCACTTAAAAGAAAAAACGGTATGCAATGGCTTGTGGCCTGCATACCGTTTCAGTTTATATTAGATGGAGGGTAGTGGTCGTCTGTTTCACTGTTTACCTTCTTTGCTCACTACTCCAACAACACCTTGATTCTAGCCTTGTTCCTTTTAGTGAAATGACTTGTCCCCTATTTTTGTAAGGCTCTCTTTCAAAGCTATAATATACTCTGGTGTTGTTCCACAACAACCACCAAAGATAGTTACACCTTTTTCAGACATTTTTATCATTTCTTTAGTGTATTCTTTCGGATTCATATCATAATACAAGTTCCCATCTTTTTGCTTCGGTAAACCTGCATTCGCTTGAATCATGACTGGTATGGATGTATGTTTTAATAATCCATTCGCTACAGCTTGCAGTTGTTCGGGACCATAGGAACAATTGGCTCCAAGCGCATCAACACGCAGCTCTTCTACGATAGAAACGAATGTGGCAATATCTGTTCCATCAAATGTCTGACCATCTTCTTGAAAGGTCATCGTACAATAGACAGGCAAATTAGAATTTTCCTTAGCTGCTACCACCGCTGCTTTTACCTCATTCAGATCAAGCATTGTTTCGAGTAAAATGAGATCCGCCCCAGCAGTCACACCAGCAATGATTTGCTCTTTGAAAATCTCATAGCTTTCTTCAAATGATAACGGCAGACCTATGGGACCAATGTCTAAGGCTACTTGTTTCTTTGGAACGGGCTGACCAGCCACTATAAACTGATCACAAGCTTCTTGCGCAAGCTTAACTCCAGCTGTGATTACTTCCCTTACGGAATAAATCGAATCTTTAAGTCGTAAACGATTCGCACCAAATGTATTCGTCGTCAGTATTTCTGCACCAGCTTCTAAGTATTCTTTATGGATACCCAAAACAACTTCAGGATATGTCAGATTATATTCATCCGCTATCTCTCCTATTTCTAACCCCTGATTTTGAAGCATCGTCCCCATTGCTCCATCAAACAGTTGAAAGCTTTGTTTTATTTTATTAGCCACATTGCCCCTCCTTTATAGAATCCATCTGTTTTAGCATAAAGAGTCAGCTTCTGAACGTCAAGTAACAACTTAAGTATTGCAAAAAATATATGAGCAATTAAAAATCCCCTCTAAAGTTATGAGTTTTAGAGAGGATCAGTTTTACTCTATTAAATTATTTACTGCATGTCGCCGATTACTTTAACACGGACTCTGTTCGCATTTCCTTCAGCATAAGCTAATGGGATTTCTTCAACTTCAGCGATTTCAACCGAGCTAGCTAAAGCGCCCGCTTCTATAGCATTTCTGGTTGCTTTATCAGTTGCATCTTGAATACTTTCTTCACGGGGTTGGTCAGCATACACATACAGCTGCTCGAACTCTCCACTAATTTGTGAAATCGAAGCGCCAATTGCATTCGCTACTGAACCATTCTCATCACGGTAGATTTTTGAAACACCCTCAATATCGTCAGGGATAATAATAGCTCCTCCACCTACGAGCACGATCTCAGCATCACCCGCATCGGTTTTCATCGAGTCAATCGCTGTTTCGACTATTTTCTTAATTTGAGCACTCGCCTTCTCAGCAATTTCTATAGGAATGTCAGCGACTAAACTTTTATCGCCAATGTTAGCATAACCTAATTTAACCGCGATATCTGTCGTTGTAATCGTGTCACCACCAAATATTTTCGCATCAGTTAAAAGCTTGTATCCAACTGAATCAGGACCTACTGTGACATCATCCCCATCTACATGGATAATCGTACCTCCACCTAGACCAATTGATAAGATATCAGGCATACGAAAATTTGTACGAACGCCACCAACTGACACAGCCAAAGACGATTGACGCGGGAAACTATTTACAAGTACTCCTAAGTCAGATGTTGTACCGCCTACATCTAAGGTAATCGCATTGTCCTTGTTCGCTAAGTAAGCCGCTCCACGAATCGAGTTTGAAGGACCACATGCAATTGTTAAAATCGGGAATTCTTCCGCATAATCAACGGCCATTAATGTTCCATCATTTTGACAAATGAAAATCTCAGCATTCTCAATGCCTTCATTTTCCTGCGCTTCTTTAAAACCAGATGTTACTGAGTTCATCACTGTCTGTAATGAAGCATTCAGAATTGTCGAGTTCTCACGATCTAAAAAGCCAACTGAACCAATTTGCGATGATTTTGAAACTGGGAAATCTGCACCATACATTTCCTGTGCAATGCGTTCAACTTCAAATTCTTGGTCATTATTCACTGATGAAAAGACGCCAATTACTGCGAGAGAATCAATCTTACCTTCCCATGAAGCAAGTAACTCACGAATTTCATCTTCATTAAATTCTGAAATGGGCTGACCTGTATATTCATATCCACCATGGACATTCGCCGTATGACCATCTAGCAATTTAGCAATATCTTCGGGCCAAGCAGTAAATGGTGGCACAGAACCAGTCGCCGGAAATGCTAAGCGGATGACTCCGACACGATCCAATTTCTTACGTTCAACAATCGCATTCGTACATTGAGTTGTTCCCAGCATCGCATATTTGATTGCCTCCGGTTCAATCGTCGATTCATTTAAGACATCTTTAATCGCTTGTTTAATGCCTGATGAAACATCTTCTGTTGTCGGCGTTTTAATCGCTGATACCAGTTCATTATTCTTATCTAAGATAACGGCATCCGTATTTGTGCCCCCAACGTCTACTCCAATTTTATACATTAAACTCCGCCACCTTTCACTAATTCTTCAATTGGTGTGTAATCATAGTCATAGCCAAAGTATCGCGGACCTGCTGTTTCAATCCCGATATCTGTACGCCAGCGTAAATCACACGGCATCCCAAGGACACGCACACGTTTACCATAGCTCAGTGACTCGGTCGTGGCTGGTTCAAGTGTTTCCATATCAATCATAATGATTAAGTCTGGTGTCATTCCGACTACTTCACCGTTCTTAGTCGCCAGTAGGTTTTCGTTTTGTAAGTGAACTGACATCTTGTCGTCCGCATACTCTTCTAAACCTTCTAGCTTTGCCTCACCAAAGTTAAAGCCAGCACGAACGGTACGCTCAACGTCAACAATTTTACCGACGAATAACTCATAACCTTCAATAACCTCAAGCAGTTCTTCCAAAGTTTTTTTCTGGTCTTTACCAGAATTAATAATTTTTCCAATTTGTTCTGATCGTGTCACAATGTTCGCAATCCCATGATTGATAATATCTTGCCCTGTGCTGGGATAAAGGCTGACCAGAGCACTCCCACCCATTTCCGAAGTAACAGAACGAGC
>CAYPHX010000066.1:3626-6041 GCA_964410635.1 uncultured Erysipelothrix sp.
TAAGCTACAAACGAAATAATCATGCCGTATAATGGATTGCTTGCTACTGTATAGCCCATGAAATTCGCAACAACCGGGATGACTGCTAGAACTGCACCCAGTAACCAAGCCGTTACTCCAATAATATTCCAGCCTTTAACGACATGCCATTTCATTGGATTACCTTTGTTTACGATCCAGTAAGAAGCGATCATCACACCAGCAATTGGCGGGATAAGTGCTGTTAGTAAGTTCATAATGGGTGTAAAGAATTCCAAAATACCAACAACCGCGAGTAAAATACCGATACCACCTGCAATTAAAACTGCTTTATTTTCATCTTTTTCTTCCCAACCTAAGATTTTAGCAAAGGCTACTCCGCCTGAGTAAGCGTTCGTAACGTTTGTTGTCCATGTTGCAGCTAAAATCGCAACTAAACCAAAGATTGGTGTACTGTAATCCATAAATACTTGGGAAATATCTGCTGATCCAGTTGCTAACGTTAAGTAAGCACCCACTGCAATCATTAGAACGCCTGATGGGAAAATACCTACCCAAGAAGATTTTGTAACGTTAATTCGTTCTTTTGTATATCTGAAATAGTCCGGCGCAATTACGGTACCGACCGCGAGTGAACCTACTACTGTAGAAATTCCTTGACTCCAAGAAATCCCACTACTTTGATGACTGGCAATGTTAGAAACACCGAAGTCAGTGAAAACATTGATTGTTACCCAAGTTACCACCACTCCTAAAATAGGAACAGCTACTTTTCCAAGTAGACTAATCATTTCAATCCCATACACTGCCGTCAGTAACATAATCGCACCCCAGATTAGCGATGAAACCCAGACAGGAAGACTGAAACCATATCCTGCTAAAAAGCTAGAAAAAGTTTGTCCCACTATATTAGTTTGAATACCAAACCAACCGAGACAAGAAATTACTAAAATAATTGAAATGACTTTCTGCGCACCCGCTTCGCCAAATACTTGTGAAGCAATCTCGACGGCTGTACGTCCTAAGTCACTTCCTTGTTGTCCTTGAAAAATCATTAATAATGTTAAAACAGCATAACCAATTGCAGCCATGCCGACTGCAGCCCAAAAACTTGACCCTCCGGCTAAATTTCCACCTACTATAAATCCAGAAACTGCCACAGCTGAACCTGCCCAAATAGCTGCTAGTTCGCCCCATGTTTGGTTTTGTTCCACCGGTTTATTAATCTGTTGATCCTTATTCATCTCCATTGAAAAGACCCCCCTAATGTTTTGTTGGAATTTAATGTTTATAATCCTAACAAATTAATGAGAGAATAGCAACCATTTATTAGAATCCTCTAATGTGAAAACGATTCCTTTCTAATAGATCGTTTTCTTTGGTCTTTTGTGATGATTTAAAAACAAATTATATTTTTGTTAAGCACAAAAAAAGCAACCTCTATTTTCAGAAGTTGCTTTTTATTCTATCTATATTTATGTTTAGAAATTATTAGTCAAAATCTGTTTCATAACTGAATTGATCTACATATTTTGCCACAACATCGTTAAATAACTGCCCGCGTGACTCGTATCCAACAAAGTATAAGTCATCACGTTTAAATTGGTTGTTGAAGCGTGTTGGCGTGTTGTAGTGTGAGATATCAAAACTAACTGTGCCGTCTTCTAACTTCATTAAGTCATAAAATTCAACGTAAGTATTCAGCATAAATGAGTCATTGAAGTTCACTTCATGTACAAGAATCATACGATTTTTATCATTTGTCGCTCCTGGAGTCTTAGGATACATTAAGTAACTCCCTTGGTAAGTTGTTCCCTTGTGGTTCTCAGGATTATCCCAAGTTGCTGTATATGTTGTTATAACATCTTGAGCTTGTACTTTTAATTCTTCAAGTGTTTCTTCTGGAATTTCGTCAAGTGATGTTACATATTCACCTAAACCTGATACTGTATATTCTTTTTCTGTAACTGATGGAGCACGTTCTTGCTCAACCATCATTCTGCTCACTGCATCTTCATTCATTCTAATCGTAATCTTATCGCCGTTTGATAAACCACTTAACTCATCTGTTAAGAATAAACTCGAATCTAAATCTGTATCACTCGTATCTACAGATGCACTTCCGTTTGGAGCAAATCCTGAGGAGACAATCTTTACATCTGAAAACGGATCAAAAGTAGCGATTTCTTCTAAACCTTCTACCTCATACTCTTCTGTATCGTAATTAAATGAAAGATCATATGTTTCTTCTAAGTATTCTTCCGTTATCAACAGTGAATTCGTAAGTTACCGTATCACCATTTGATAAACCATCAGCTTGATCAAGATTATCATAGACATTATTATAAATAATTTCTCTCAATGCTTCACCAGGTGATGAAATTCAAGTAGTGATCTATCTAGACAAACTTTCGCTAAAAATGAAAACTTCTTAAA
>CAYPHX010000067.1:0-1640 GCA_964410635.1 uncultured Erysipelothrix sp.
GTTCTAACAATCGGTTAACTTTGCGTGTTTTTAAAATTCCGTCATCACTATCGATAAACTTAAATGTTCCATCCATACTTATCAACCGTACATTAGAGCTCATCTTCGTACACCTCAATTAAGTCTGCACTTGCAATATTTATTTTAACTAAAACATCACGGATTTCTGATATTTGATCTTTAGAAAAGTTATTGAATTGTAAATTACCCGTTAAGCCATCACCACGAACCATATCATTCAAAACATTTAGTGCTTCTCTAACTTCTGTTATAAAACTCTCAACATTTTTACCTCGATTTTGACGATTTACTGCCTGGTTATATGTTTCTGTTAATTGGCGTAATTCAGGAGTTGATTCTTCTAAACGCTTCCGATAGTCAGCGGCTGATTCAATAGGCTTGCTATCTAGCTTATCTCTAAAATCTTCAACAGTCTCTTCAATAGCGTCATTATACTCATCATTCATTGGTGAATTTACAATATTATCCATATAATGTCTAACTTCTCTTACTGAATCTCCTCCAGTAAGAACAATTTTTCCTAGTAATGTAAATGCCGTTTCTTTAGTTTGTTCATATTTAGGACCTTTATTCGGGAAGTTTTTTGAAAATCTCTTTGCTAGCTCGTAAAGCGGATTATATAGCTTTGCGTCTTTAATTATAAAATATGAATTTGGTGAAGCGTTTATAAACTCAAGAAAATCATGGCTTAATTCAATCGTAGCAATTCGGTTGTTAATTTCATTAACTGAAATATTAGACTCATTAGAGTAATCTTTTTTAGTCATCAAGTTGTCACGAACGACAGTTTGATATATATCTACCGCTAAATCAAGTGGGTCATACTGAAGCTTTTCCTCAGTCCCCATCTGAATAGCTAACTCAAGTCGTTTTATTTGAGCACGATCGGCTTTAGCATCATAAGTAAAAGGTAAAATAACTGCCTCAAAGTAATGACTAGTGCCAATTTCCGATTGCAACTGTCTTAGTGCGGTAAAACGACGGTTCCCATCAATAATTCGACCATCCTGTAAGACATATCCATAAACTTGTTGACCTTTTTCTTTAATCGATTTTTTTGTTTTCTTTAGTGCTGTAGTATTATCTTCTTCAATAAACGCTGCTATCTTATCATTATAATCTGCAGAAATTTCGTCGGGATGTGGAGATAAGGTCCCAAATTCTCTTCGCATCTGGGTAGAAATTCGGCCATTTTCATCATTATAGTACAAGTATTTTAACGGGATACGATATACATCCAACATTGTATCTGTTAATTGTGGAATTATAGTAGGTAATTTAGGTTTAGCTCCCGTTTTAGCTATTTCGCCGGATTCCACTAAATTCATCAAATTATTAATCATTCAATCTCGCAACCTTTCTTAATTTTGTATAAACCTCTTCTGCTGTTGTTGCTTCCTGATATTCAACACCGTGTTCTTTTAATAATCCAAAAAACTGATCCTGAATTGCTACAACTTGTTCATCACTTAGACGTTTTCCTGATCCCTCAGCCTTAGTTTCCACTAATAAATACACGTGAGATTCATCTTCTCGCTCTACCATATATATAAAGTCTGGCGTCGTTGTTCCACCCATATATTTTGGAACTTGATATTCACTAAAAAAATGCCACATCA
>CAYPHX010000067.1:1650-5938 GCA_964410635.1 uncultured Erysipelothrix sp.
ATTTTCCAAATGAGATTACATTTGAATCATAACCACGTTTCAGAAGTTCTCTTTCAGGATTGACAGAATCATATCGAAGTGGAGGTAATTCGTATAGTTGACGACCATCGTCTCGAACATCACCATCTTCTTTCTCACCAACCACACTGGCTAAAATATCCTCTTTGAAGTCATTTGTATCCATATCATAAACAGAGGTACTGGCTTGAAAATCTAGAGGGTGATAATGGTAACTTTGAGCATATCGATTTTCAAAACGTCCTCTAAAATCTCTGATTAAGTTACTAAGCGTTATCTCATTTAAATATGAAGTATCACCTTGATACTTGTCTCTTAAAGTAGGTAATAAACTCTTGTGTAATTGTGCAGGTTTCAGTTTGGTTCGTTGTACTAATTTCAATAAGAATTCACCATATCTCATACCTGCTATTGGTTTTCGTCGCTCATAATTAGCTTTTTGTTCACGAATACGCATTTCTCCGTGTTCGTCATTATAATACAACTCATTATGTGTATATTCAGGATACTGATACACGAAATTATCTTTATTTTGTACAATTTCATCAATGAGTAACTGTAAACTATCATCATTAACGCGATCGAATTCCAACATATAACGATTTGCGAATTGTTCCCATAAACTACGCATCTTCTGCCAGTTTTCTTTATTTAGTTTTATACGCTCTTTGTTTTTAGGACCACCTGTAGTAATTTTATCTTTTTTGACTTGAGTCGCTTCTATTAGAACTGGATATAATTCAATAAGCTTTTCAAATCCATTTTCTTTAAAATCATTATTACGTTTGATAATGTTAGAATCATCTAAATGTTCTAATAAAGTTTCTTCATCAATGCTTTCGGTATTTTCAATGATTAATTGAATCATTTCTGCCGTTAATTTCGTTTCATCTAACTTAACAATGGCATCATCATTGACTTCAGCCACTAACGTATTCGCAAATTCTTTCTCATCATACCCAATGAGGAACCTCAAACGACTAGGAAACTCTTCTTGTAATAATCGGTGGCCATTCTCATCTACAGGCAAACGCAATCCGCGTCCTACCTCTTGAATTTTTGAATTTTCACTTCCTGAAGTACGTAGCTTTGCAATTACAAAGACATTAGGATTGTCCCATCCTTCACGGAGTGTCCACTTTGAGAATAAAAATCTGCGAGTTTCCCAATTGCCTTTCTCATCTTTGAATGATAAAAGTTTTTCTTTGTTTTTTAATATGTCGTCGACTTCACCTTGAATCGCTTCATCCCCAGAACCACGGTCTTCACCAAAGTAACCCGCATGAACATTTTCAGTCAATTCAGCAAGTGTTGCTTGCAGGAATGATAAATATTCTTTCTCACGTGGCTGTTTCATAAGCTTATATTCTCTAATTAATGATTCTACTTTACGCCGAAGTAACTTTTCAAAAAGCTCCTTTAACCACCCCTGATCATCACGATAAGATCTAATCGAATCTATGAAGAAAAGCGATAAGGTCTTAACTTTTGCTTGGTGATTATTTTCTCGCATAAAATTAGATATTTCTGCTTCAAAATGCTTATCAATCGCATCGCGAATAATCATTTCTTGATATGAATTAGTCATCGTAGTAGGTAAAAAAACCATTCCTTTTTCTAGTTCTAGTCCATTAGATAGCCTTTTGGCTCCTTCATAATAGATGTCTCCATCGAAACCAATATCATCACCTTTTTTGTAAGTGTATAGATTTGAATTATGCTTAAGTACTAATTTTTGACCGGTTACCGAATCGACAATATACCTTTCCTGTGCTTCCGCCTCAGTGACATTCGGATAGTAGATATCTATTCCTTTTACTAGACCATCATTAAATGATGAAACTGCATTTAAATTAAATTGTGGTTGTTTACGATAATAATCTTTCACAATCTTTGCTTGACGGCCTTTTCCCACTTTTATATCTGGAAAGGTTGCGCCAAAACGAATAATCATTTGTGGTTCTACTGAAGTTATTGCTTTATAATTAGCTTTATCTCTGGGAAAGCGATGCGGTTCATCAATCATAACGATTGGTCTGGTTGCTTGTAATCCTTCAATTGGCGTAGTCCAACCAGACAAAAGTGTTTGTGCATACTCTTTCTTCATAGATGAAGAATTCAACATTCCTGCATTAATTAATAACACCTGTATTGTTGATGAATTCAATCGATCTCCCTCAATAAATTCTACTAAATGGGCAGGTAATAACCCTTTTTTACTTTTAAAGTCTCCTGCATTAATTACATTAAGGTTAATATTAGTATTCTCATAAAATTGAGAGAAATGTTGTTTAGCGTAGTCTGCAGCAATAAAGTTCTTCCATCCTTCTTTAATTGCTGGTGTTGGAACTACAATAATAAATTTGAAAAGTCCATATTTTTTGTGTAATTCATACATAGCCCGAACACCTACATATGTTTTTCCTGTCCCTGTCTCCATTTTTATATCGATATTAGTATTCTCATTACCACGTCCCTTAATAATTGGGTTCGCATAAACATAGTCCTTGTCAGGATCTTTTGAATGTTCATCTATTCCAAGAAAGGCATCATTCAACGCTTGAAGTGCTTCTAATTGATGTGGTAGCTCTTCTAATAAAATCTTCATGAATTATCCCTCCTAGTATCTCACCTGAAGATTGACTTTATTCTCTAACTGGTCTAGGGCAATATCTAGCTCTCGTAAATTTTCCATTGCGAAGGTATAACCATAAACAACAATTGTTTGAACATGCAACTCGTTCTTACCTATCGCATTCACGAGGGCTTTTGTATTTTCTGCCTTCCAATCACTTGTAATTAAATATAGTCTCTGTTTATTAACGTAAGGCATTTGAATACCCTCAAAATCAATCATTTCGATAGAAACATCAAATTTATAATTATCCTTAGCAAGATATGTGCTCAATATAGTATCAAATCCTTCAGCATTGCCTTCCACATTTAGATTTTTACTAGAAAAAATGTCTATCATATCGTCAAATAAGTTTAAAGATAAATCATCATCGTAATCAATTTTATCGAGCGTATCTCTTGATGGCGTAATTACATTGTAGTGCTTAAAGCCTAGATCTTGAGTCTCAGTAAGTAACGGATTCTCTTCTTTAATTTTTTGGGCTGCACGTTTAATACGCTCACGGGAAATTACGTCAATTGATTTATAACCTGCTTTATAAGCAATTTCCCCGCCTTTGGTTGGCACTTCAGTCCCGTCAGTGTTAACCGTAAAGGTCGGTTCTGGCAATGTACACATGATAAATTGTCGTTTTCCACCATCCTCTGCATTTAATTGCATGACTGCATCAGCAGTGGTAGATGAACCTGCAAAAAAGTCTAAAATTAGTGGTTTGTCAATATTCATTAGTGAAATAATCTGTTTAATTAACGGTATAGGTTTAGGGTTATTAAATACACTATTACCATCAAATAAATTTTTTAAGTAGTTGGTAGTTGCTCTAGTTTGCATTTTAATAACAGATCTTCCAACTTCAAGTTTTTCGTTTGTTAGATAAGTTTTTTTAGATGCTAACTTTGAATCATCTTCTGGAAAATATATCAAATTATTACTTACCCACTCATCCCAAGTTTCTCTATTAGTACTCCACCCTCTACTAGGCACTTTAAGAACATTTCCTGTTTTTAGATTTATCCTTTCATCTTTTGGTCCTCGAGATTGTGGATCGTCTAAGGGTCCAGTTCTAAAAACACCGAACTCATCTACAAATTTATAATTTGAAATATTATCTTTTGTTAATTTTTTGTCTTTATAAAACAGTTTTAAATTCTTTTCTGCTTCCTCTGGGCTCTTATCCTTAATTATCTTCAAAATTTCTTGTGTAAGCATATGAGGACTTCCCCAGACTTGCTCCCTTGCAATTCTTTCATTTTTTACATAAACAAGCATGTACTCATGGGATGTGGCTATTAACATTGGATCATTTTTTGGTGTACCATTAATAATCATTTCTGCCACAAAACTACCCTCACCAAATATCTCATCCATTAGTAATTTTAAGTTTGAGTGTTCATTATCATCAATCGATACAAATATTACACCACTATCTTTCAAAACTTTCTTTGCCAGATAAAGTCTTGGATACATAAATGCCAACCATGCGCTATGAGTTGCTTTACCTTGAATCGATTTTAAACGACTTAATTCTTCATCATTTAACGCAAATATATCTTTAAGTTGCTCATCTGAGTAATCAAACTTATCAGGATATACAAAACCATCTGATCCAGTATTGTACGGTGGATCAATGTATAT
>CAYPHX010000068.1:0-5871 GCA_964410635.1 uncultured Erysipelothrix sp.
TACGGTGGTGTGAGAGGACGGTGATTAAACTAATTAATTATCTCCTACTCGATTAGGATATTAAAAAACTCACAAAGTTATGTGAGCTTTTGTATTACATGTTTCTTATAAGTCTTACTTTAATCATACCCTCAACTTTTGCCAGTGATGATTTTAACTTTGCTAATACAACAGGATCTGTTTCTTGAAGATCAATCAATGTATAAGCAAGATTACCAGTGTTCTTATTCATCATGTTGTCAATATTAACATCAAGATTACCTGTTTCACCAGATATGTGTTCAATCATTTTTGGAACATTTTTATGTATTAAGGAAAATCTTGTAGGTGAAGTAAATGGTAAATCAATATCAGGGAAATTAACTGAATTAACAATGTTTCCTGTTTCTAAGAAGTTTTTAAGAGTTCTAACTGCCATTTTAGCGCAGTTGACTTCAGCTTCTTGAGTAGAAGCACCTAGATGAGGTAAAACTGTTATTTTAGGATGATGTAGTAGGTCTTTATGTGGAAAGTCTGTTACATACTTTCCAAGTTCTTTGTCTTTTAGTGCTTGAATAACAGCTCCACTGTTCACAAGTTCTCCACGCGCGAAATTGAGTAGAACTGAATTGTTCTTCATTTTCGCAATCTCATTTGTACTAATCATATGTTTTGTATCTTTTGTGAGAGGAGCATGAATCGATATGAAGTCTGAAGAAGATAAGATATCTTCGATAGTATGTGCACGTTGTACACGTCTTGAGATACTCCATGCAGTATTAACAGAAACATAAGGATCATAACCAATAACATTCATTCCTAATCGATATGCATCATTAGCAACCATAGCGCCAATACTCCCCAGTCCAATAACTCCTAAAGTTTTACCTTCAAGTTCAGTACCAGCAAACTGTTTTTTGTTGGATTCAACATCATGTTCAATGTTATCGCTAGATAAGCTTTGAACCCAATTAGCACCGCGCACTATAGGTCTTACAGACATCAGTAAACTTGCAAGAACAAGTTCCTTAACTGCATTGGCGTTTGCACCAGGTGTGTTAAATACAACAACACCATTCTCACTCATCTTATTGATGGGTATATTATTAACACCTGCCCCCGCTCTAGCAACGGCTTTTAGATCATCAGGTATTTCATAATCATGTAAGTTTTGGCTTCTTAATAAAAGGGCATCTGCCTTATCATTGGCGTTGAGTGCATATAGATCATCAAACATATCCAACCCTTTACTATCAATATTATTGTAAGTCTTAATGTGATACATTATTTACCTCCAAGTTTCTTTTCAAAGTCGCTGAGTACTTTAACTAATGTTTCTACACCTTCTTTAGGCATTGCATTATAAATGCTGGCACGTAATCCGCCGACTAGACGGTGACCTTTTAAGTTAAGTAAATTATGTTCTAATGTATATTTTAAACATGCTTTATCGGTTGTTTCAGACCCAGTAGTAAAGGTAATATTGTTGATGGAGCGATTGTCTCCTTGTACAGTAGCTTTGAACAATTTTGAACTATCTAAAAAGTCATATAAAATATTGGCTTTCTCTTGAGCTCTTTTTTGAAGAGATTTAACTCCGCCTTGGTTTTTTGCCCATTGAAGTACCAGTCCCATGATATAAATGGCATATGTTGGTGGCGTATTATACATGGAATTCGCATTCGCATATGTTTTATAATCCAACATGCCTGGAAGATTAGAATCAGTCTTATCTAAGAAATCTTTCTTAATCACAAGCACTGTAACACCTGATGGCCCTAAGTTCTTTTGGGCACCTGCATAAAATGCATCAAATTGATTAAAATCATAATCAACACTTAAAATATTGGAAGACATATCTACAACAAGAGGTAGCTTCGTTTCAGGAAAAGTATACATACATGTTCCTTCAGTTGTATTGTTTGAAGTGAAATGTAGATAACTCCCCTCATTTGGAATTTCAGGTAAAACAGGTAAATCGCTGTAATTAACATCTTTTGAACTTGCTAGAAGCACAGCTTCATCACCTAAAACCTTCACAGCATCTTGATATGCTTTTTTACCCCATAATCCGCCATCAACATAGTATGCTTTGCCACCAAAGTTCATTGGTAACATTGCAAACTGCATGGATGCCCCCCCTTGAATGAAAAGTATCTCGTAATCATCCGATAGATTTAGCAAGTCTCTAAAATCTTTGATTGCTTGGTTATGGATTGATTCATACATTTTTGATCGGTGTGACATTTCCATGACAGACAGTCCTGTATCGTTATAGTTGAGCAAATCTTTTTGCGCACGCTTAAGTACTGCTTCTGGTAGTACTGAAGGTCCGGCTGAAAAATTAAAAACTTTTTTCATTCTCTTACATCCTTCTTTCATGTTTTGATTATAGCATAATTGTAAAACATAGCAACATATATAAACAGACATTTAAAAGTGCTTTTATTATAAGGACAAAACCCATCTTAAAAGTAAAAAGAACCCGATTCACGAGTTCTTAAGCTTTAATATTTTCTAGTTCATTTGGATTATAATGTAGTAAATATTTATTATGTGCCTTATAGATATAAAACATGATTGAAAGATAAATTATCAAAGAAGCGATCATTGGTAATATTCTATAGCTTGAATCATTCAATATTATAGTCAGTCCGGAAACTAAAATGTTATACAGAAATAGCATCTTGATAGTATCTTGTTCAGCATCAATCTCATTCTTATCACAAATCTTCGAGATACCCCAAATAATTTTATAAGTTATAAATAAAGGTAAAAGTTGTTGAACAACTATAGAGTCAATTAGATGAAGATAACGAATACTCAAACCATAATCTAAAGCAAAAATATCCATCACAAAGCGAAGCAACGAATAGCCCGATAATACTAATGATAAGTGTTCAATGTCTTGAAAGTCATTGACCTTGCTTCTAAACTTTCGTGCACCTTTATAGATAAATAAATACCCTACAAAAGAAGGTATCAGTTCAATGGTTCCAGGAAAAAAGCTAAAATTAACTTTAAACTGTAAGATTACAAAAAGAATCCCTAAGATAAAACAGATCATAAAATATACCCCTCATTAATACTAATGTCTTAATTCATTATAGCTTTTAAAATCTGATTTGTACACTTTTACTGTAATTCTAAACCTTTAACAACAGACATCGCTAAGATAAAATCAACCGTACTATGGATGATAGTTCCGATTCCTAAGAAGATGAAAAATTGAATAAGAATGCTTGTATTAATGCCTTTCATAGACAACAGTGCAACAATAGTAAATTCTGCAGTTCCGTGAATTAATGCGATTACAAAATTAAAAATAACTTTTGATTTTAAAGTTTTCAACTTATGATTTTTCAAGTACAAAGATCCAGGAATTACAAAGGCAAGATGTGAGAATGCACGTGCCGCAACAATAAATGGAAAACTCATAAAGAATCCCAATGTTGAACCAAGAGCAACCATAGTTGCAACTTGTGGGCTGATAAACATTGCAATAAATACTGGTACATGACTCGCAAGTGTGTAAGTTGAAGCAGGCAGTACAAGTTTAATTGGCATCATTGTTGGGATGAGTATGGCAATGGCTGTAAGTAGTCCTGCAATTGCGATGTGTTTTACGCTTTTATCTCTATTCATTTTGATTACCTCCAAAGGTGTCTTGACACATTGTATATCTAATCACTAGAGGTGTCAAGACAGCAGCAAAAAACACTGCAAGCGCAGTGTTTAGTTATTCTCAATAAGATAAGACTTAGATTTCAATAAATCCAAAGCTTCATGATAAGCTTCCTTCGATTCACAACTCAGAGTATGTAGATGAACACCTTGAGTCAGTGTGCTGAGTAATTCTATTTGATTATTATCGATATTTTGGATGAAGTCTTCAACATCTTCTTTATTCTTAATGTTGAGTTGACCCGTTATTTCACCATAGATTGGATGCTCAACTGTAACATCTAATATATAGACTCCCATATTTACTAAAGCTAAGAGTTCATCTTTAGTATCCTTTTCTAAATGATCAACAGCAACACTGGCTACAAAACGACCATCCTCACGAAAGATAACATAACCACGACTTGTTGCCTTAACTGGATGACCTTGTGCTCTAAGTAAAGCAACATCCCCAACAATAATTTGTCTTGATACGCCAAGCTCTTTTGCTAGTGCACTTGCGCTAATTGCTTCTTCAGCGTGTGTGAGTATATTTATAATTTTATTTCTTCTTTTATCTCCCATGAAACGACCTCCATTTCTTATAGTTTACACGAATATAGACATCATGTGTAATTTAGGTATGAATTAAGTGGATAAATTGAAGATTGAACTTAAAATGCGTATAATAAGACTAAGCAAAAGAGGTGGCATATGAAAAAATTAGTTGTATATGAAACAGCAGAAGACTTAGGTTCATCAATCTTAGGACTAAATATTGATGCAAGTAGAAATCGATTTGATGAAATGGTACCAACAATAGAAAATTATGGTGTTGAAGTTATTAGATATAACTTAATTGATCATCCAGATCAGTTTACCGATGATATGAAAGTTCCAAGTCTATACCTAGATGGTGTCAGATTAACACATGGAAGGTATCCACAACGATTTGAAATATCAAAATGGTTTGATATTCCTACAGAGGCGCTTTCCTTCATACCGAAACAAGGCTTATTTCAAGAAGCAAACTCAACTGCCGGTGGTGCATGTTGTGGCTTAAATGATGATCTATATTTAGATCCGAATGAAGATAATTAAATGGAGTAAAAAAATGAGATTTAAAGGCAATAACTTATTACACTTTATTCCTAACTTTACTGTTATTGATTTAGAGACCACAGGTCGAGGAGCACAATATACAGAAGTTACGGAACTCAGTGCTATAAAATATAAAAACTACGAACCTGTGGGTTCTTTTAGTGTGCTTGTAAAGCCAAAAAGTCCTATTCTACCTTTTGTTGAAAACCTAACAGGCATTACAGATGAAATGTTAGAAAATAAAGATGACATAAAAGATGTGATCGAAGCCTATGTTGATTTCGTAGGAGATGATGTGATTGTCGGACATAACGTAAACTTTGATTTTAACTTAGTTTATGATGCTTATTTTGCAAAAACGAAAAGATTGTTAAGAAATGACTATATGGACACAATCAATCTATCAAGAATACTAAACGATGATGCCAGCAGCCATAAGTTAGAGAACTTGTGTGAATATTTTGATATTGAACGTAAGGTAGCACATAGAGGATTAGCAGACTGTGAACAAACAGGTGAACTCTATGTTAAAATGAGTAAAAAGGCAGAAGAGACGCAAAAGCTTTTTGTCCTAGGAGGATAATATATGAACGTATATGACTTTGATGAAACAATCTATCTACACGATAGTTCCATCGAATTTTATAAATATAATCTGAAGCGTAACCCAAAACTGATTAAGTATTGGCCAAGACAGTCTAAAGCTGCTCTTGATTATAAGCGTGGAAAGATTACCAAAACAGAAATGAAAACAATCTTTTATGAGTACTTTCAAAGTATTGAAAACATAGATCAAGTTGTATTAGATTTTTGGAGTGAGCATGAAGATAAAATACGTCCTTGGTATTTGAAACAAAAAAGAGAAGACGATGTTATCGTCTCAGCATCTCCCGAATTTTTCTTAAAGCCCATCTGTGATCGTTTAGGAGTTTTCCTAATTGCTTCAGATGTAGATAAATATACTGGAAAAAATTATAAAGAAAATTGCTACGGCGTTGAAAAAGTAAGACGCTTTAAAGAATACTTTAACTTAAATGAAATAGAATCATTTTATTCAGACTCCTACTCAGATGACCCACTTGCACAATACGCAACACAGGCATTTATGGTAAAAAGAGACGATATAAA
>CAYPHX010000069.1:0-5574 GCA_964410635.1 uncultured Erysipelothrix sp.
TAAACAATACAAATGAAAATAGGACTCAGTTATTATTACTGAGTCCTATTTTTTGTTTAATCCATTAATAATAGTTAAATACTTATAATATATTCTTTCTCTTTAAATAAGCATAAATAAAGAGTGCAGAGAGTAACATAATAGATAGAATAATATAGTATCCATATTCATGTTTAATTCCAGGCATGTGGATAAAGTTCATTCCATATATACCTGACAGTATTGTAACAGGAGCACCAAAGAGTGTTATGACAGTTAGTTTATTGATTGTTCTATTGGTTCTCTCGTTGATAATACTGTTATATAGAAAGATTAAGTGTTGAATATATTTTACCAAATGTTTTGCAGTATCATGGTTATTGAGGACAGAGTTCATCAATCGATTTGAATCAATTTCAGTATCAATTAAATCTTGAATAATGAAAGTTAATCTTCTAGTCTCTTTTTCTGCCATCATACAGTCATGTTTGATTGAAGATAAAATATCTAGATTGATATCGCTATTTTTTTCGATAGAAATACTCTCTTCTAAATCGATGAGTTGGTCTTCCAATAAATAGAAATTAGAGTAGAGATCATCTAAGAATACTTTCATAAAGTTAAATAGGAAATTCTCTTCATCAAAAATCATATTTAGATCATAAAGAAAATGTTCATAATTATCGAGTATGATGGTTGTTGTATTTTTATCTACAATAAGTTGGCACCATGAAGATCTCAAAGATAATGTCTCAGTGTGGAATACTTTAAATGTATAAATTTTCAAATTATTAACATAGACAACCGGTCTTGGATTATATTTAACTTCCTCGAGTATCTCTATGGTTACATTTTTTAACTCATGAAGTTCATCTCTAGTTAAGAATAGCACTTCCTTGTTAGTTTTTTCTAATTGTATTAGTTTCATATTTATCACCTACTATACCTATTATAGAGTATTATTATGAAAGTGCACGTAAAGAGAAAAAAACACCCGACATAGTCGAGTGTTATATATTACTTACCTCTAGAAATTTCGAAGTTAGCTGTATCTTTACCGATACGTAAGCTACCTTTTTTAACTAGTTTCTCAGCATTCTTTTCTTCTAATAGAACTAATGAGTGATTTTTGAATAATTTAATATCACCAACGTCAGCTGGTCTAACATTAATCCCTCTTACAATCCCTGTCGCGATATCCTTTGGACGTACACGATCGTTTCTTCCAAGTGAGACTCTAACTTTTGTTTGTTGGTGTCCTTTTCTTGAAACTGCTGGTTTTGTAATTTGCTCAATTGTTTCTAATTCGTCTGAATCAATAATTTGTTTTACTAACTTGTTTGCGATTAAGTATGAAATACCAATATCGTTTAGTTTGTTACCTGTTTCCGCGATGAGGCTATCTACAAGTTGTACTGCCATTGGATGTACTTCGCCATCTAATGCATTTAGAATATCTTGTGATTGTGCTTGAATGATTTGTTTTTCAACATCTTCTTTAGTTGGTAATGAACGCTCAGTAATTTCTGAGTGTGTTAAACGTTTAATTTGGTTTAACTGGTGAAGTTGATTTCTTGTACTTGCAAGAGAGATTGATACACCTGATTTTCCGGCACGTCCTGTACGTCCAATTCTATGGACATAGTATTCGTTTGTTTGTGGAAGGTCAAAGTTAACAACTAGATCAACATCATCAACGTCAATACCACGTGCAGCAACATCAGTTGCAACAAGGTATTTAAGTTGTCCTTTTCTAAATTCATTTAGAACACCAGTTCTAATATTTTGTGGGATATCTCCGTGAAGAGCACTTGCACTAATATTTTTTGAACGTAATGTTTCTGCAATCTCATCTGTCATACGACGTGTGTTTGTAAAGATAATTGCGCGCTCTGGATTATAGTATTGTAGTAATACCATTAAAGCACTTCTTTTTTGTCTCATATTAACATAGTAGAAGTACTGGTCAATTTGAGGTCTTAAGTTTTCTTTTGTAATGACTGAAATTGTTTCTGGTTTGTTTAAGAAATCATTTGCTAATCTCTTAATTTCTCTTGGCATTGTTGCTGAGAATAGAACCATTTGTTTTTCTTCAGGTGCTTTGTCTAAGATTGTTACGATATCATCGTAGAATCCCATGTTTAGCATTTCATCAGCTTCATCAAGCACGATGAATTTTAAGTGTTTCATCATGAGTGTACGGCGTCTGATGTGGTCTTGTAGACGTCCTGGTGTACCTACGACAACATTTGCTGTCTTAAGTGCTTTAATTTGTTTGGTCATTGAGTCGCCACCATAAACAGTTGCTACTCGTATACCACTCATATATTTGCTTAGGTCGTTAATGTCCCCTGCGATTTGCATTGCAAGTTCGCGTGTTGGTGCAATAACTAGTAGTTGTGCAACGGTTGATGTTGCATCAATTTGTTCCAATGCTGGAATTGAGAATGTTGCTGTTTTCCCTGAACCTGTTTGAGAAAGACCAATAACGTCTTTTCCTTCTAGTAATACAGGGATAGCGTCTGCCTGAATCTCTGTTGGCTTTGTATAACCTAGATCCTCGATTGCTCGTAGCATGTTAGCTGATAAATTTAAATCTGTAAATTTCATAGTATGTCTCCTTTTTGACAGTAAAAAGACAGCTTAAAGTCTGTCTTAAGCGTTTAAGTAAATTAAGTTATTGTGAGGTCATCAGTTGTACTACATCGTAGACATGAGTCTTATCGCACAGATTCCTCGCATAACCACCATTCCTTAAACGGTCTATCGCAAATTATTTTCCGTGCATACCACTGACAGCAAATGCTGTCTATAGCGTAGAAGTTTACTACACCACAATATTGTTAAATATCTGAAAAGATATCTTAAACCTATGAAAGAATAAGCTTTATGAGTCAAAATGTCAACACTTCTACATATATATTACGATAAAAGAGCTTTCATAGACCATTATGTGTAATAACACAAAAACATCGGAAGAAAAGAATCTACTATTTATTAATGAAATTTTAATAGAGATATACACAATCCTTTTTACAACGACTTTAGGTAATAAACATAATAAATGCATATAAGATAAAGACTAACAATACATTTCAGACCTAGCAAGGATTCCTATTTATGAAGCATTTCAAGAAGTAAGTATTTTTGACATGCAAAAGAATATGATTTTGTATTCTCAACAGCGAATCACATTGATGAATTACAAGGAATCGAACTGGTACTAATCAGTGATTTATCAGCCAGTGAAGACATTCATAAAGTTTAATGGATATATATAATAAATATAGTGAAACTTTTTGATAATAGTATAAAATTTAAATATCCTGTGTAGTTTTCAAATAAATATTACACAGGACTATTTTTTATATGAAAATAACCTACACAAAGGTAGGTTATACGGTTCTTGTTCATATTTGGTGGAGCTGGCGGGAGCGTAGTGAGTGTGTGTTTCTTCTGTATAATTCGTTCGTGATTTGATTAAATGTGTGGTAAAAGGAGTTAATAGTTGCCAATTCACATAAATACTTTAAATAAAATGAAGAATTTTTCTTCATTTTTTCTTCATCATTTCATATAAAATCAGTCTAAAAAACAGAGAATTAGTATGTTTGTGCCGATTTCTCTCAAAGAACACCAAAAAGTTTGTGAAACAGTGTTTTTATACTCCTCGGAGGTGTCAAAATGCCTTTTGGCCCTTGAATTTCAAATCAAGCCGTAAAAACGCGTGATACGATCTCTATACGATGTTGGAAAAGAGCATCTATCGTATACGAAATACAACAGAAAATAGACGATGTTGGATTATCGATAATCTTCGTTAAAAGGAAGATTAGTTAATGAGTAAAAGTATAAATAAATCGATAGTATCTACAGAGAGTTTACTAAGTGACATGGACAAGTTTTTGATATTTAAAGATGTCACTGAATTGTTAAACTCTTGTTTTTCTAGAACCTTAAAATCAGATTTTGATAAGGATCTTGTGGAAATTGATCGAATCTTGAATAAGTATAACATATTTGAATCTGTATTAAAAAAGTTTAATGATGAAAAATCAAAAATTATTTATAATAATGATTTTTCTAGTAACACACACTTAATCACATTAGAAAATCTGCATATGTTTTTTGCAGACTGTGAGGAGTGTCGCACTTCTTTAAGGGCTTTACAGGGATATACCTCAAGCTATGCAAAGAGATTGATTTCTATTGCTATGAAGTATTTCGGAAAGAATTCGAATAATTTGCTGGCACAGGGGGTTTACCCTATTTACTTAGTAGAACTCTATTTTTTCTTAAAATCTCACTATAGGGATCAATATAAAAAGACTGAATTTATAGAATTTGTGAAACAAACTATTCGAAAATTTTTTGAAGATTCGGTAGTGATAGACAATGGCATGGTAAACCTTGAACAAATTAATTTATTGGTGGGTGACAAAATAGGTATTTCTAGATCAAGTCTATATAATGCGATAAAAAAAGTCCATCTTGAGGTCGTAACCAAAGACCAAAAGCTTTTGAGGACAGGTCAAATGAGTGGTTCCTCTAATGTACGTATGTATACGAAAAGTACTTTTGTTGTACTTGAAGACTTCGTAAATATGTTCTTATCGGTATCGATTCGTCCAGATTATGACTAAATCGTTCATGTTATGTCTAAAACATTTAAATGTTTTACGAAACGACACATTATGTCTTCAGGAGGTATCAACATGATTAAAAGATTTGAATCAACAGCCTATGTCTAGATTTTGACCTTGGAGTAGCTTAAACCAACAATAGTTGAGGAAAACTAAGGCCATAGGAGGTTATTTTATGGATATTCAATTAAACATTGGGAACATTAACCCAAACAAACACAAGCTAAAATTGCTTGAAACTAGAGCTGTATACAAATGGAATGATACAGAGAAAAAATATTCGGACGAGTTAATTGGTACACGTTACCAAGTTGTTATTGTCGGCGACGATTATGATAAATTTTCTACTTTTATCGAGGGGGAAAATCAACTTCCTTCATTTGATCCTGAAAGTAGTACTGAGACATTTGTCGAATTTGAAAATTTCACCGGTAAACCGAGGATTGATTATAAAAATGTCGAGATGGCATATTCGTTTAGAGCAGACAAGATTAAAGTGAAAAAGGCAGGTACTTCATTATGATTAATCTGCTAAAACATTACTACAGGAAAATAATAACTTTCCTAGCAAATGAAAATGGGGACGCAGAGCGTCTCCATTATGAATATAATTATTGCTTAAATCAATTACTTATTGGTTTAGATGATATTGCTAAAACTTTTACAACAGAATACCCTGTAAAGTTACTGACTCGGGATCATATAAATTCAAGATACGTAACTCATCAGGGAATTACACCAGCAGGTGAACAAATATTTGCCTTTAGTGCATTGTCCGGTTTGGATGATAATATACTGATTTTAGAAGAGATAATAAGTTCTTGGCTTATGCAAGTCGAAAACTATATTAATTTCTATAGCGAATTACACTATGAAGTGTTTTTAGTAAAACTCATCGAACACATTAACCATGATACAGGTATTTATACTATTGATATTAGGATTCGTTTTG
>CAYPHX010000070.1:0-5527 GCA_964410635.1 uncultured Erysipelothrix sp.
TGCAAAAAATGTAATGAAAAGGTTTGGGGATAACGTCGTTATCCCTGACCTAAGTTTAAAAATAAAAGAAGGGGAATTTTTCACTTTACTTGGACCATCAGGTTGTGGAAAAACTACGTTCTTACGAATGATTGCAGGATTTAATTCTGTCGATAATGGATCATTGTATTTTGATGATGAAGTTATTAATGATAAACCAGTTCATAAAAGGAACATTGGAATGGTATTTCAAAACTATGCGATCTTTCCACATTTAAATACTTTCGATAACGTAGCATATGGCTTAAAAACAAGAAAAGTACCAAAAGACGAAATCGAAGTACGCGTTAAAGATGCACTTGATATTGTTCAAATTGGTAATCTAATAGAACGTATGCCACAAAATATGTCTGGTGGACAGCAGCAACGTGTAGCACTAGCAAGAGCAATGGTTGTTAATCCTGATGTATTACTAATGGATGAGCCTTTATCAAATTTAGATGCAAAGTTACGTATTGATATGCGCTATGCACTTAGAGAAATGCACAACGAATTAGGAATTACTACTGTATACGTTACACACGATCAAGAAGAAGCTTTAGCGATTTCAGATAAAATTGCGGTTATGAAATTGGGTGTGATTCAACAAGTAGATACTCCAGAGGCGATTTATAATACACCCGAAAATCTCTATGTGGGAACTTTCATTGGAAGATCTAATGTTTTAGAGGTGGAATATTTACTACAAGATGAAAAGCCAAAGTTACTGCTTGAAGGCGAGTATGTCTTGGAGTTATCTAAAGAGTATGATTTGAAAGATAATAGTAAAGCAAAAGCTTTGTTGAGGCCGACAGAATTAACGATATCGTCTGATGATGGTATTAAAGCAACTGTTGTTCAAAAGAATTTCTTGGGTGAAGTAACACAATATATTTTAAAAACAGAAGCAGGTTTAACTGTAGAAATTGATTATAATGATAACTTGGCAAAAAAAGTTTTTGAAATTGGGGAAACAGTATATTTTATGCCTAAAGCAACGCAACCAAAGTTGTTTGATAAAGATACAGAACTAAGAATTGAGTTGAAGTAATATGGCTAAAACTAGAAAACATGATTCTTGGAAATTGATTACAGTTTTTATTACAGCAATTTTTGTTTTATTCTTTGTATATCCTATTTTCCGAGTATTTTTACAAAGTGTTTATAATTTTGAAACAAGATCTTTTGATCTCAACGCTTTTAGAGAGTTCTTTTCGAAACCTTTTTATACTAATACGATCACTAATAGCTTGAAAGTATCATCTATGGCAACATTGATTGCAACGTTCATTGGAGCACTTCTTGCATATATTTTAAGAAAAGTCGAAATGCATGGCAGCAAATGGTTAGAGATATTTATAATTTCTTCAATTATTTCACCACCTTTTATTGGTGCTTATTCTTGGATTATGCTTTTGGGAAGACAAGGACTTATCACGAAGTTTATAAATGGATTATTTGGAATTCAATATAAAGGGTTGTATGGATTTTGGGGTATCGTTATTACGATGGCTCTTAAGATGTTCCCACTTGTTTTCTTATATGTATCTGGAGCTTTAAAAAGTATTGATGATTCATTAAATGAAGCTGGACAGAGTTTGGGTAGTGATGGTAAAAGTACTTTATGGAATATTACAATTCCGTTAATATTGCCAACATTATTATCATCTGCACTTCTTGTCTTCATGCGTTCAATAGCAGACTTTGGTACACCAATGTTAATTGGTGAAGGATATAGAACCTTGCCAGTCCTTATTTATTCATCCTTTATTGGTGAGGTAAGTAGTAACGAGAGATTAGGTTCTGCAATTGCGGTGATTATTGTAGTTACAATGATCTTGATCTTTTTAATTCAGGATTATGTTACTAAGAGAAAAAACATTGAGATGAGTGCTCTAAGACCAATGAAACCCGTTAAAGCAACCGGTGTCAAAAATGTATTCTCATATTTAATTACTTATTTCCTAGTATTTATTACAATGCTACCAAATGTTGTAGTAGTGGTTACTTCATTTTTAGAGGTAAAAGGTAGTGTCTTTACTAATAACTTTTCAATTTCAAACTACCAAATGGCTTTTAGACGAATGAAGAGTTCGATTCTGAACACATTTACTTTCTCTACGGCAGCAATAGTTTTAATTGTAATATTTGGGGTATTAATTGCATACATTTCTGTGAGAAAGAGTAGTAAATTATCAAATGTATTGGATATTCTAACAATGATTCCATATGTTGTTCCGGGATCAGTACTAGGAATTGGTTTGATTGAAGCGTTTAGAACAAAACCAATAAGACTTATGGGGACCGCTTCAATTATTATTATCGCTTATGTGATTCGAAGACTTCCATATACTATAAGGTCGAGTAATAATATTTTAAGACAGATTGACCCTAATATAGAAGAAGCTTCAAATAGTTTGGGGGCAAATTCTGCAGAGACATTCTTAAAGGTTTCTGTTCCAACGATGGCACCTGGTATTATTTCAGGAGCAATTATGAGTTGGATGACAACGATTACGGAGCTTAGTTCTTCTATCTTACTTTATGTTGGATCAACAAGTACACTTTCGATCGTAATCTATATTGAAGTTCTAAGAGGTAATTACGGGATTGCGTCAGCCTTATCATCAATTTTATTATTGGCTACAACAATTACATTAATTGTATTCTTTAAACTAACAGGTGGCGAGGATATATCAGTTTAGGAGATTAGATGGAAAAAGCAATGGATAAAGATTTAAGTAAAACAAAAGGAAGAATTATTCTATTTTTCAGTGTGGCTAGTTTTATTATTGCTTTTTTCATTCCCGCTGCTTTCTATTATTTAATAATCTCTAGAGATAAGAACTTGTTGCACAAACAAATTCAAGAAATAGATAGAGATTTTAAAGTGAAGGAAACAATGATTAAAGAAATGGCGCTTAATTCTGATTTAGTCGATTATTTAAATGATAGAGGAGTTACTGAAACGTCCATTTATCGTCAATTGTATTCTCAACTTCATGAATCTGACCAGGAATATACATTCCATTTAATTGACGAGAATAATGTCATTCTATTATCAAATGATAATATGATACTAAAAGGGTACAATGAAATATATTTTAATTTCCCTGTTGATTTTAGACATTCTAATAATTCTACTGGAAATTTAAGGTATTTTAGATCTAAAATACCCGTTCAACGTGATTTTATAATGCAACACCAAAGCATTGACTACAATGGAGAGAGCATAGGTCAGCTGGTATTTCTAAGCGATGAGTCTGTTTTTGATATCTTGAAAACAGGCGAAGGTCACTATATGATTTCAAACCAGTTTGATAATGTTCTGTTTGATAATCTTCCTGAATTGGAAGATTTTCGTGCATCACCAAGAATTATGCTAAATGAAAACGAGCGTAACCTTTTAAAGCCTTATTTCTCAGTCAGTGAAACTGTTAAAAAATATAATTTGGTATTTAAAAAATATTATACTCTAAAGCCAATCTTTACTTTTGTTTCTTTAGGGCTTTTAGTGTTGTCGTTATTTACGATATTATTATTACTTGTATCGCACAAATTTTATAACTTGCTTATAAAAGATAATTTGCGCTTTTCGTATTTGGTGAGAGAAGCGATTATTCATTTCACCCAAGGAGATATGTCGTATCGTATTGAAAACGAAGAACATGAAACCATAAGGACGACTCATTTCATTGATAAATATAATGAGATTCTAGATTTAATTGAAAAAATGATAGAAAAGAATATTGAGATTCAAGAACTTGCGACAGAATCTGAAAGAAAACTGTTACACTCCCAATTTAATCCACATTTTATTTTCAATGTTCTAGAAACCATTCGATATGCTATTCCTCATGAAGCAACAGAACCGCTTTCTATGATCGAATCTCTAGCAAAAATAATGAGATATAGTATTTCAACAAGTGAAGAACTAGTGCCTATTGAAAAAGATCAAGTTTATTTAAAAGAATATCTAAAATTAGAGAAACTTCGTTATGAAGAACGGCTATCATATGCTATAGAAGTTGATGAAGAAATAATGGATGTGAAAATACCTAAACTAATTTTTCAACCATTGGTTGAAAATAGTATTAAACATGGTTTTTTTGGATATGAAACACTTAATTTAACAATTAGGTTAAAGAAAATAGATGATTATATATTGATCAATGTTCAGGATGATGGTAAAGGTATGACGAAAGAAAAACTTGAAGAACTTCATAACCAAATAAATGATATAAGATTAGGTAATGATGTGGAATTTTATAATAATATTGGGATTCTTAATACCGTTAAAAGAATTAATAATTACTTTAACGAGGATTATGTTTTTGTAATTGAGAGTCATCCAAATGAGGGTACAAATGTTTATATAAGAATTAAAGGTGATTATGATGTATAAAGTAATCGTTGTAGAAGATGAAAATAGAATACGTGAAGGATTTCTACGCTTATTGAATTGGAAGAGTTTAGGGTTTGAAATTATAGGTACAGCAAGAAATGGTAAAGAAGGATTGGTACTTCTTAATGAGTTAAAACCGGACTTAGCCTTTATAGATATCAACATGCCTGTAATGTCGGGTTTAGAGATGATTAAAAACGCAAATCACAAGGATTATGCAGCTGTCATCATTAGCGGCTATGATGAGTTTAATTATGCTCAAGAAGCGTTAAAACTTGGTGCATTTGATTACTTGCTTAAACCTGTACTAATTGACGACCTAATGAAAGTTTTAAACAGGTTTAATAACTCCAAGCAAAAGTTTATAATTGATAGTGAAATAAATAAGTACCTTGATAAGGTTTTGAAAATACCTGCTACTATTAACGACACCTTGGTACAAGAAATTATACAGAGTCTTGAAAGAGAACTTGATGTAAACTACTCTACTAAAGAAATTGCGGAGATGTACCATGTATCAATATCAAGGTTAAACGGGTTATTTACTAATGAGACAGGGCATTCATTTCATAAGTTTCATACACGATATCGTGTTAGAAAATCAATGGAATTACTCTTTGAAGATGATCTATTCATTTATGAAATAGGTGAGAAAGTAGGGTTTTACGACTACAAATATTTTGGTAAAATATTTAAAACATATGTTGGAATGACTGTTTCTGAGTTTAAAGAAGAGATTAATTTTATCAAAAATAAATAATAATACAGTAGGAGAGATTAATCTTTAAAACAACTCTTCACGTTGACAAACAAAGAGCCACTTTACTGATATGCTCCCCTTTTAAAGTAGACAACGAAAATATACAAAATGCGTTACTACTTAAAGAGGAGCTTTTCTGAATGTTGGGAGTTGTAAACTTATAACATATGGAAATTTATCATTGTTTGAATATTAGATTGATTAGTTTAAGCGATGAATTAGAGTTGGATTTTTTTAAAAAGAGGGAAGTGTTAGGTGAAAGCATAGTTATATATATATATCTGTGTATATGGAAGATTGTGATGGAATCACTATGTTCATTGAACAGTCGTATATAGATGTAT
>CAYPHX010000071.1:0-5263 GCA_964410635.1 uncultured Erysipelothrix sp.
TGAATCCTGCTTCGATTGCTTTGAATGAACCGTCGTAGCTACCGTGGTCTAAGTGTAGTGCAACTGGAACTGTAATTCCTAAGTCTCCTACTAAACCTTCAACGATTAATGCTACAGTTTTAAAACCGCCCATGTATTTTACAGCACCTTCTGATACACCTAGTAAAACTGGTGATTTCATGTCTTGCGCTGTTTCTAAGATTGCACGTGTCCATTCTAAGTTGTTGATGTTGAATGCTCCAACTGCGTATTGTCCTTTACGTGCATCAATTAAAATTTGTTTTGCTGATACTAAAGCCATAAATATATCCTCCTAATGGTTTCTTACTATACTATTCTACCTTATCTTTTGAAAAAATCAAAGCGGCATTGATAAATCCGTCAAATAACGGGTGACTTCTGTTTGGTCTTGACTTAAATTCTGGTTGGAATTGTGTTCCAATAAAGAATGGGTGTTCGCTTAGCTCTACCATTTCAACGACATTGTCTTCAGTTGAGATTGCAGAAATGTTGAAACCTTTTTCTTCAAACTGTTCTTTATAATCAAGATTAAATTCATAACGGTGACGGTGACGTTCCTTCACACTCTTTTCATTATATAGTTTTTGTACAAGTGAACCTTTTTTCATTTCACATGTATAGTTACCCAATCTTAATGTTCCACCCAGTACATCTGAGTTTGAGTCTTTGTGTAGTACAACAACTGGTTCATTTGTTTCAGGGTCAAACTCTGTTGAGTTTGCTTGTTCTAAGTTTAAGACGTTACGTGCAAACTCAATAATTGCAGTTTGCATTCCCATTCCAATTCCGAAATACGGAATGTTGTTTTCACGAGCATATCTTGCAGCAATTATTTTACCAGATGTTCCACGTTCACCAAATCCACTGGGTGCGATGATACCATCTAATTCACCTAAGATTCTGTCATAATTCTCATCTGTGATATCTTCTGAGTTGATCCATGACAGATTGATTTTTGTATGATGTGTTAATCCAGCATGCATTAGTGCTTCTGAAGCTGATAAATATGTATCTTGTGCAGAAACATATTTTCCAACTAAACCAATATTAACTTCATGTTTTAAGTTTCTTGCAACTTCAATCATTGCACTCCACTCTGTCATGTCTGCTTCTTTAACATTGTCGAATCCAAACTTGTGTAGGATATAGCTATCTAAACCTTGATCTTTGAACTTCAATGGCAATTCATAAATATTTTCTACGTTTCTTGATTCAATAATAGCTGACTTTCTTACGTCACAGAATAAAGCGATTTTTTCTTTCATATCGTCAGTTAAAGCTTCATCAGCTCTTGTAACAATCATGTTAGCTTTAATTCCAAGTGACATCAGTTCTTTGAAACTGTGTTGTGTTGGTTTTGTTTTTAATTCATTTGTTGCAGGAATTTTAGGGATTAAAGTTGTGTGGATGAATAGAACATCATCTCTTTCAAGTTCTGAGTGAACTTGTCTAACAGCTTCTAGGAATGGTAGTGATTCAATATCCCCTACTGTTCCACCAATTTCTGTGATTACAATATCTGCACCTGACTCTTCAGCTGCTTGATATACTTTGTTTTTTATTTCGTCCGTAATATGTGGAATTACTTGTACGGTTGCACCTTTATAGTGACCACGTCTCTCTTTATTGATAACGTTTTGGTAAACCCAACCTGTAGTAATGTCTGCATTGTGGTCAAGCTCCTCATCAATAAAACGTTCATAGTGACCTAAATCAAGGTCCCCTTCCATTCCATCTTGAGTTACAAAAACCTCTCCGTGTTGATACGGTGACATTGTTCCTGGATCGACATTGATATATGGATCAAACTTTTGAATATAAACCTTAAATCCTCGGTTTTTCATGAGTCGACCAATACTTGCGGCGATGATTCCTTTACCGATTCCGGAAACGACTCCCCCTGTTACGAATATATACTTAGCCATTGAAATTCCTCCTTTTTACAAAAAAATAGATGCTCCCCTTTGGAAGCATCGTGCCCTTATTAATTTTAGCAAACTAATAAGCGTTTTTCAATTTAATCTTCACCTATAAGATCATCATAGTTGATATCTTCATCATCAGGCATTAAATCCGGATCTATTTGAAGTGTATCTTCTGCGTGACGTTCTCTTAGGTCCCAATGATTTTGCTCTAATGAGATGAAACGTGCATCAAGCATTAACGCGTTGTAAAACGGCGCAATCTTTCTTTTTGCTAGTGCTTCTGAGTAACCCATTTCTTCTGAGACTACTTGCCATAATTGATTAAAGATAATTTCTTTTTTGTTTTCTTTTAAATAGTTAAAAGCAATATCTGTTAATGAATTTCCAGCCATGCTTCTTCCTCCTTTGACCATTCTATATAGTATGTGTGAACATCAATAAGTTCACCTGCTTGTAACAACTCGTAAATAACATGGATACTATTTTCATGAATATCAAGTGTTAGAACATTGATTTCGAAACGAAGTTCTCCTTCTTCTGTAACCATTTTTGCTGATGCATTTTCATCTTGAGAAAAATAAATCTGAGTTGACCACTCATGCACACGATTCATATGTATATAATTCTCGCCTATATCCAGTGTATTAATTCCGCCACAACCTTCTTGGTAAACGATTCGTTTGATATCGCCTAGATCAATAATTTGTGCATGACCATCTACATCTTTTATATCGACTGTTTCTGATTTTTGCATTGCCGTTACTTTAACTTTGATGATAATCACCCCTTGTTACTTACTGCATTATAAAAAATTTACAGTGTTTGTCAAGTATAAAACATAATTTTACACTAATGACTTACTTTTTGATGTAAGATTCAGTGTTTTCTGGTAAGCCTTTGTCTTTTAGGCGTTTTTCAACGATGTCTTTTATTATCGAATATACAAAGACAAATAGTGGTACACCAATTACAAGACCCACAAAACCAAATAATTTACCCGCAACAAGCAGTGAGAATAAAATCCAAAATGCTGAAATACCCAAAGAGTCTCCAAGAATCTTAGGACCAATGATATTACCATCAATTTGTTGAATAACAATTATGATAACAACAAACCATAAAGCCATCGGGAAAGATTCGAATGCGATGATAAAGAATGACGGTATAGCACCGATGAAAGGCCCAAAGAATGGAATAATGTTTGTCAGTCCTACGATAAAGGCTACAAGCGGAGCATAAGGCATTTTAACAATGAATAGAATTACGAATGTTAAGATACCAATAATGAGAGAATCAAGCATCTTACCGCTTAAAAACATCCCAAATATACGATCTCCACGTTGTGCAAGCTCCACAACTGTATCAGCTTTATTTACTGGTAATAATCCATATGTTGTTTTCTTAATGAGTCCCATAAAGTTCTCTTTATCAATAAGTAAGTAAACTGAGATAATCAATCCAATAACAATATTCCAAATACTTGAAAAGATATTACGTGTTATATTACCCACGATTGGAATTAAGTTTGTAGCAAAATTTACAACATACTCAACTGTATCATTCCACTTTTCAAGAAGTAGGTCATTGTAGCTATCATCAATTGTAAAACGGTCCATGAGTTCTGTTAATTTACTATTAATTTCCTTAACATAACCTGGAATATCATTTACCAGTCCAATGATTGATTCTAAAAGTTGGGGGAAAATGAATTTTAAGAATAAGTAGAAGAGAAAAAATACAACAATATATGTTAGTACAATAGCCAGTCCCCTTTTTCTCTTATAAGTTTGTAGTTTTTCCGATTTAGTAAAAACTCTGTCTTCAATAAAAACGAGGATAAAGTTAAATAAGTATGCCATCACAAAGCCAATGATAAAGGGTGTGAAGATAGATAAGAAACTATTAATCTGTACTGTGAAAACATCTATTTGTGAAATAATTAAGTAAAAAACAATTGAGCCACTCAAAACTAAAAAGCTATAGAGTGCAATCAGTGTATATTTTTGGTTCCATTTGATTTTCATATGCATGCTCCTTGTAGTTGTATTCTATAATAGGAGGTCTCTTTAAGCAAATAAAAAATACCAAATTAATGGTATTCTTCATTTATTTTAATAAGGCCTCTATATCATCTATAGTTGAGGCAATATACGGTGCTAAATCTTCTGCGCCATCATCCGTAATGAGAAGGTCTGTTTCGATTCTTACACCAATTTTCTCTTCAGCAATATAGAGCCCCGGTTCGTTAGTAATAACATGTCCTGCTTCTAGCGGGAAATCTCTTCCTGCCCATGCATCATGTGTATCCAGTCCCAGTGAGTGACCAATACTATGGTAGTAATAGTCTGTAACCTCTCCTTTGAGTCCTAAGTCTTTACATGCAGTTGCAAGCATTTCTTTAGCAACTTCGTTAAGTTCTAACAGGCTGATGCCTGGTTTGGCAATATTATTAATGTGTTCAAACACTTTATGAACAGCATTATAGACTTCTTTTTGTCTGTCGGTATATGTTCCATTGATTGGGTAGGTTCTTGAGATATCCCCACCATATCCATTTACTGCACTACCTAAGTCAATTAAAACCATTTCACCATCAATTAATTCTTGATCGTTTTCAATGTAGTGAAGAATTGTTGCATCTTCACCTGATGCGATAATGGTATCAAACATGAGTGAGCCTTTATTCCTTTGTGTTTCGTATTGGAATGCAGCTGCCATATCATTTTCATTATTGCCTGGTTTCATTTCTTTTAACATTGCTTTGATTGCTTTGTCAGTTACGCGAAGTGCATTTTTAATTGCTTCGACTTCTTCAGGAAACTTAACCATTCTTGCACGTACAAAGATTTCTGTAACATCAAGAACTCTTTCGATTCCAACATAGTCGGCCATACTTACTGCAGATCCATATGCTTCTTCAGTAAAGTGGTTTTGATCTAAATCAAGACCGATTCTTGTTTTTCTTGTGAGTACTTTATTTAGGTACTTATCAAACTCGCTGAAGTAGCGTACATCTTTAATACCTGAAATTTCTGTAGCTGTTTCTTTTCTTAAATAACGACCGTTCCATTTTTCCATGAGTGGATCAATGTCTCTTAGAAATAGAATTTCTTTATCATTATCAAAGACAAGAACTGCGCCTTCTTCTTCAATACCTGTTGCATATAGAAAGTTTCTATTTGTATGAAATGGATAAGAAGCATCTGCGCTTTTTCTAACTGATAAACCACTGAATATAAAAGTGACACAATGTTCAGGTAGATGATCAATAAGTCTTTTTCTAATTTTAATTCTTGTTTGTGAATTCATGTTATCTC
>CAYPHX010000072.1:0-1336 GCA_964410635.1 uncultured Erysipelothrix sp.
CTTCACAGCTTGGATGGCATTACTTTCAGTTGGACTAAAAACGACCCACTGCTGATGATCTTTGACTATTTGATGCATTGAACTTTTTTTATATTTCAGAGAAATAGGCTGATTAAAAACGATGAGTGGTTCATTAAAACTAATATTGAATAATTGATTAAATCTTAACTGAGAATCAATCCATGTTTTTTTCTTTTGGACAAAAGCATTCACAATCTTATCATCAATACCTATAGGTCGTTTTATAATAAGCGTATCTCCTTGTATTTTTAACGTGATGGAGCGCCGTTTCTCAACAATAGTTTTAGTTTTCATAAGTTTAGTGTATCATATAGTCATAACTTTAGAGGTGGAAAATGAGTAACAAACAAGAAGAACAAAGAATTATTGATTTAGGTTATGACATTATAAGGGATAGTAAACGAAGAACACTATATTATGATGAGAACACAAAAAAAGGTTATCAACTTCATGAAAAGGATTTAAAATGGGTTCACTTTTATAAAATGCGACTATTTATCTCCATTTTTGTTTACTATTTACTGTTTCTAATTTTTAGAAATCAAGAAGTTGTGTTTCGCTTTTTTGTCAGTTTGATTGCATCAGTAATAACTTACTTTGTGCTGTCAATCCTTTTCGAAAAACTATTTTTTAATGATAAAGTACCTTTTAAAATCAACCAGAAAGACTTCGAACAACGATATGAGCCAAAAGTCCTAAAACAAAAAAGGACCTTTGAATTATTTCATTTTGCGTTTTTGATCGTCTATGGTATTTTGGCTTTTATTGATTTGTATGGGGCCAATAGTCCGACTTATATTATTGTGATTGCGACAATTATTCCGATAGTTTTAGCAGTGTGGGTATTCACACGAATTCAAACGATCAACAGTCAACTAAAAATTGCACAACAAAAAGATGGAACGCTAGAGTAAGGGTTCCATCTTTTCTTTAGTTCAAAACTATTTGTAGGTCTCGTATAATATAACGATCATCTTTGACATCGACTACCACGCGACTATTTTTGTGGAGTGAACCATCAATAATACCAATCGCTAATAGTGTTTCGATTTCCTTTTGAATATGACGCTTCATTGGACGTGCTCCAAACTTGGCATCACTGCCGACACTGATGATTCGTTTTTTTGCCTCGTAACTGACTGTCACATAAATTTCTTGATTGGCTAAACGGGCTCTTGTTTCGTCAATAAACTTATCAGCAATTTCCGATAAGACATCATCGTTGAGAGCATTAAAGACAATAATCTCATCTAAACGGTTGATGAATTCCGGTTTAAAGGTTCTTTCAACCTCTTGCATATAGAGCTTTAAGCGC
>CAYPHX010000072.1:1346-5183 GCA_964410635.1 uncultured Erysipelothrix sp.
GCGCTCTTGTTGATTGCTCATAAAGGCATATTGTGAGCCTAAATTTGAGGTCATAATAATCAATGTATTTTTAAAGTCAACATTGACCCCTTTATTATCGGTCAGATGGCCTTCATCCAGTACTTGTAATAAGATATTAAAGACTTCGGGGTGAGCTTTCTCAATTTCATCAAACAGAACAATTGAGTATGGATCTCGTCTGACTTGTTCTGTTAATTGGCCTCCTTCATCATATCCGACATATCCAGGAGGTGAACCAATTAGACGTGAGACGGAGTGTTTTTCCATATACTCACTCATATCGAGTCTGACAATATTGGATTCATCATCAAAGAGTTGTAGGGCAAGTGCTTTTGCAACTTCAGTTTTACCAACACCGGTTGGTCCTAAGAACATAAAGGAACCTAAGGGTCTATTTGGATCTTGAATTTGTGCTTTAGCACGAAGGATTGTATCCACTACTTTTTGAAGTGCATAATCTTGACCTTTGACTTGATTTGATAAAATGTTTTTTAGTTGTAATAGTTTATTTCTTTCACTATCAACCAGTTTAGAAACATCAATTTGTGTCCATTTAGAAACAATTTCTGCAATCATTTCTTTATCAACTACTTCTTGAATCATACTTGAAGGTTTGATACTTGCTTCTTCATCCTTGATTACTTTTTCTAAGTTAGGGATTGTTTCGTATTGTAGTTTGGCAGCATCTTCATAGCGAGCATCATTTTGTGCTTTCTCTAAGTCGAGTTTTGCTTTTTCTAGATTTTCTTTGGCATCACGTACTTGATCCAGTTCTGCCTTCTCTTCTTCCCATTTAGTATAGAGTAAGTGATATTCTTGTTTTAAACTTGCAAGTTCATCAAGAATTTCATCTAATCGTTCAAGTGTTTTCTTATCTGTTTCTTTATGAAGTGCACGCTCTTCGATTTCTAATTGAGATATTTTACGCATCATCTCATCCAATTGTTCTGGCATAGATTCCATTTCTACTCTGATAGAAGCGGATGCTTCATCAATGAGGTCAATGGCTTTATCTGGTAGGAATCGATCTGTAATGTATCGGTGTGATAGTTCTGTTGCGGCAACAATAGCCTCGTCTAGAATTTTTACACCATGATGTGATTCAAAACGGTCTTTTAAACCTCTTAAGATTGAGATTGTATCTTCAATTGTTGGCTCTGAAACTTGAACTCGTTGGAATCTTCTTTCCAATGCAGCGTCTTTTTCAATGTTTTGACGATATTCTTCAAAGGTTGTGGCACCAATTAGGTGTAGTTCACCACGTGCTAACATTGGTTTTAGTAAGTTTGCGGCATCCATAGTACCTTCTGTTTTACCAGCACCGACAAGATTATGAAGTTCGTCAATGAAAAGTACAATTTGACCTTCTGCTTCTAGGACTTCATCAAGTATTGCTTTAAGTCTTTCTTCAAACTCACCACGATACTTCGCACCTGCAATCAGTGCACCCATATCGAGTTCAACTAGTTTTTTGTGTTTTAAACTGGATGGAACATCGCCTCTCATAATACGCCATGCAAGACCTTCAACAATTGCAGTTTTACCAACTCCTGGTTCTCCAATTAAAACTGGGTTGTTTTTGGTTTTTCTAGATAGAATTTGAATGACACGACGAATCTCATCATCGCGACCAATAATTGGATCAATTTTACCATTTTTGACTTCTTGTACAAGATCCCTTCCATATTTTAATAGTGCATTAAGGGTATCTTCTGCATTACTGGAGTCGATTGTTTTGTCTCCACGTTCTCTTTTAATTTCTTTATTAACATCTTTTAAGTTGTAGTCTTTTAATACATCTAATTTTGCTTCAACTAAGGCATAGACAATTGCATAGATTGATAGGAAAGTATCTTTGTTTTTTTCCATGTATTTGTATGCTTTTTGGAGTATGTCTTGTGCATCATTTGAGAATGAGAGTTGTGCTCCTGTTGTTTTAGCTTGTTTTGCAAGTATAGCGTCTACTTCACTTTGTAAGCTTGCATCATTGTTGAAGAATTTCCCTGCATCAGGATCCATTAAGACTGCTTTTAAAATATGATATGCACTGACACTTGAGTGTCCTTGTTGCATCGCAATTTGAGCAGCATCATTTAATATCTTCTGTGTTTTTTCTGTATAGTTTTGTGTACTCATGGTAACCTCCTATCTAGCACTTGAGTATAGAGAGTGCTAAAGTTCTTTGAAATTAAAAGTGACAAAAATGTCACTTAAATGCTTTTTTAAAGCGTTGGAAAGCAGATTTGTTAGAATCGCTATCTTTTAATTTTTCATATAAATCTTTTTCTTGTCTACTAATCTTTTTAGGTATTTCGATAACAACTTCTACGTACTGATCTCCATAGTGAGATGAACGTAAGTCTTTTACCCCTTTACCTTTGAGTCTTAGTTTGGTGTTTGGTTGAGTTCCGGCTGGTATAGTCAAACTAACATCACCTGATACTGTTGGAACATCTAATGTTGTTCCAAGTGTTGCATCAACTGCTGATATTGGAATTGATATATGAATATTGTTACCTTCACGTGTGAAGTGTTTATGGGGTTTTACTGAGATTTCTACGTATAGATCACCGTATCCACCACCATTTTCACCGCGTTCACCTTTTCCAGTAACGCGTAGTTGTTGTCCTGTTACAATTCCTGCTGGAATTTTAATATCGACATCAACTTGTTTTGTGTTGTAACCTTTTCCATGACAGATTTCACATTTCTTAGTGATTTCTTTTCCTGTTCCATGACATGTTGGACAGACTCCGACTGATTCAAAGACACCAAATGGCGTTCTTTGTTGTTGGTTAACTTGTCCTGCACCATGACATGTTGAACATGTTTTTATATCATCAGATGAGTGAGCACCTGAACCGTGACAACGGTGGCACTCCTCATCTACTGTTAATTTAACTGTTTTTTCCGAACCAAAGACTGCTTCCATGAATTCAATTCTCATAGTCATAAATCGGTCTCTACCACGTCTTGGTCCTGTTTGTGATTGTGAACCACCACCAAAACCGCCGCCGAAGAATTGACTGAAAATATCATCCATGCCACCAAATCCGCCAAAGCCACCAGCACCGCCTGCCCCACCATTTTGGTCGAAAGCTGCGTGCCCAAATTGATCATATTGAGAGCGTTTTGTCGCATCATTTAAAACTTCATAAGCTTCTTGAACTTCTTTAAATTTATCTGCTGCATCTGCTTCTTTATTCACATCTGGGTGATATTGCTTCGCTTTGGAGCGGTATGCTTTCTTTATGTCCGCGTCGCTTGCGGACTTGCTGATTCCTAATATATCATAATAGTCTCTTTTTTGAGCCATCTTTTACCTCCGCAAGTTATAGTTATCTATTTTATTATTTTTCTTCGAATTCCGCATCAACAACATCGTCATCTTGTGATTCTGTGTTCATGTCTGGTGCACCTTCTTGGTTTGCATACATTTGCTCTGCCATTGCTTGTGCTGCTGCTTCTAATGCATCTAATTTTTCTTTTAGTTCATCGAAGTTTTCATTGTCTAGTGCTTCTTGTAATTCATCACGTAGTTTTTCTGTTTCTGCGCGTTGTTCATCTGTAATATTTGCGTTTTCTTCTTCTAATGAAGTATTAACTTGGTGAATGAATTGTTCTGCACGGTTTTTTAGTTCTGCTTGTTCTTTTAGTTTTGCATCTTCTTCTGCATTTTCTTCAGCTTCACGGACCATTCTTTCAATATCTTCTTCACTTAATCCTGAAGAGTTTTGAATTGTAATGGATTGTTTTTTGTTTGTACCTTTGTCTAATGCTGATACATTAACAATACCGTTAACGTCGATATCAAAT
>CAYPHX010000073.1:0-5116 GCA_964410635.1 uncultured Erysipelothrix sp.
CATTGGTTTTATTCATTTTCCAGTTTCCAAAAATAATTGGTTTTCTCATTAAGCTCTCTCCTCTATGATTGCAATTCCTGGAAGTTCTTTACCTTCCATAAATTCAAGACTTGCGCCACCACCTGTTGAGATGTGTGTAATGTCGTCTCTAAATCCAAGTTGGATCGCCGCAGCTGCGGAATCACCACCACCGATTACTGATAATACTTCAGGTAATTCAGTGATTGCTTTACATACTTCAAGTGTACCTTGAGCAAATGCTTCAAATTCAAATACACCCATTGGTCCGTTCCAAACAACTGTTTTTGCGCCTTCAAGTTCTTTCTTGAATAAAGCAATGGATTCAGGTCCTATATCAAGTCCCATCATATCGCTTGGTATTTCATCAGCTTTAACTACTTTATGATTTGCATCTGGTGCAAATTTATCTGCAACAACTGTATCAATTGGTAAGATTAATTTATCTCCAGCTTGTTCAATTACTGCTTTAGCAACTTCAATTCTATCTTCTTCAAGTAGCGAAGTTCCAACTTCATATCCCATTGCTTTGTAGAATGTATAAGCCATTCCACCACCAACAATAACTTTGTCAGCTATTTTTAATAGGTTTTCTATAACATTAATTTTGTCACTTACTTTCGCACCACCTAAGATAGCAACGAATGGACGATTTGGAGCATAAATTGCGTCTCCAATAAATTTAACTTCTTTTTCTACTAAGAATCCAAGTGCTGATGGTAAGTTAGATGCAATACCGACGTTTGATGCGTGAGCACGGTGTGCTGTACCAAATGCGTCGTTAACAAATAAATCACCTAAACTTGCCCAGTATTTCCCTAGACCCGGATCATTTTTTGTTTCGCCACTTTCGTAACGTGTATTTTGAACGAGAACAATCTCGCCATCTTTCATATCTGCAATTGTATCTTCAAGTGCTTTTCCTCTTGTAACATCCACAAAAGTAACTTTTGCTTCAGGTACTAATTCTGATAAACGCTTGGCTACAGGTGCCATATTGTTTTTTGCTTTGTCAGCAACTGTTTGTTCATCATCTTTATGATTCACTTTGCCAAGGTGTGACATAAGTATCACTTTAGCATTATTTTCTAACAAATAGTTGATTGTAGGCAATGCACCAAGAATACGGTTATCATCGGTAATTACGCCGTCTTTTAATGGAACATTAAAATCCACACGTACAATGACTTTTTTCCCGGTAACATCTAAATCTCTAACCGTCTTTTTAGCCATAATTTCCTCCTTATATAACACTAGTATTATAACAAAGAAATAGTGCTCTTACAATGTTATTTATTACTTGTGTACTGAATCACATTATATTCACCATCTATGCTTATTATTATATCCACTTATTTCACAAGTGTATAAAAATATCACAAGTAAGACAGATTTACTTCTGTACAATGCTAACTTTATATTAGTTTTTGTAACATATAAGTTCATTTACTTATTACTTTCTACAATTTAACCAGCAAACAAAAAAACAACACTTTCTAAAGTGTTGTCTTATTTTACAAAATAATAAACCCAGCACGATTAATTGCGGATTTTGCTGCAAATAGTGCATCATTATCCCCTTTTACACTGATTGAACCACTACCTAAGTTGATAGTATAGTCAGTACGTGTATTTTCTAATTCGCGCTTAATTTTTTTTAAGTGTTCTTCAGTAGACATATTGGCTACAAATACGATATGTGTTCTTTCCATCATCTTGCCTCCAACTACATCTTAAACTTAAATCGTCTAAGACGCAATGCATTTAATACAACCGAGACAGATGAGAAGGCCATTGCGGCTCCAGCAATCATTGGATTGAGTAATGGACCGTTGAATAGTGCGAAGAATAATCCAGCTGCAAAAGGAATACCAATCACATTATATGCAAATGCCCAGAATAGGTTTTGCTTAATGTTTGTGATTGTCGCCTTACTTAAACGAATCGCATCAATCAGGATTGTTAGATCCTCTTTCATTAAGACAACCTTAGCACTGTCTACTGCAACATCTGTTCCAGTTCCAATAGCTACACCAACATCTGATTGTACAAGTGCAACAGCATCATTAATACCATCACCAACCATCACAACACGTTTTCCTAAATCTTGGTATGCTTTGACGTGCATGGCTTTTTCATCCGGTAATACTTCAGCAATCACTGTATCAATATTTAAATTAGTTGCGATTGCTTGGGCTGTATCTTTATGATCCCCTGTCAGCATCACCACTTCAATATCCAGTTTGTGAAGTACATCCACCACTGTTTTAGCTTCTTTTTTAACTGTATCCGCAACTGCAATCAATCCGATTACTTCATCATTGATCACTGTAATCATTGCAGTTTTACCCTCTTTTGCAAGACGTAAAATATCTTGAGATACATTTTCTTTAAGTATAACATTTTGATCACTCATCAGTGCTTCATTACCAATATATACAAGGTTACCCTCATATTTTGCTGTAATACCACGACCCAGTATTGCACTAAAGTCTTGGACTGATACAAGTTCTAGTCCTTTTTCTTGTGCATCATTTACAATTGCTGTAGCAAGTGGGTGTTCTGAGTAGCTTTCAAGTGATGCTGCAATCTGTAGTATTTCAGATTCTGGTTTATCATAAGCAACAATATCAGTTACAACAGGCTTTCCATATGTTAATGTTCCAGTTTTATCAAAGATAACAACATCAGTATGTGATAATGTTTCTAGTGCTTCTGCTGATTTCATAAAGATACCCTGTGTTGCTCCAACACCTGTTCCAACCATAATTGCAGTTGGGGTTGCTAGTCCAAGTGCACATGGACATGCGATAACTAGAATTGTAACAAAGATGGTTAAACTAAACTCTAAATCTTTAGTAAATAAGAACCATGTAATACCTGATACAATCGCAATGACAATGACTGTTGGTACAAAGTAAAGTGACACTGTATCAACAATCTTCGCAATCGGTGCTTTCTCGTTTTGTGCATCTTCAACCATTTTAACAATCTGACTTAATTTAGTATTATTGTTGTCGACCAGTGCCTTGATTAACAGACGACCATTAATATTGAGTGTTCCCATGATAACTTCATCATCAACTGATTTATCCACAGGTAAACTTTCTCCTGTTAGCATCGCTTCATCAAGTGAAGAGAAACCTTCAATAATGATGCCATCCATTGGAATAGACTCACCGGGTCTTACCACAAGAATATCACCCACAACAATTTCATCAACATCTACTGTAATCTCAACACCATCTTTTAATAGGGTTGCATTTTGTGGTTTTAAATCCAAGAGTGCATGAATTGCGGATGTTGTTTTTCTTTTTGAAATTTCTTCCATGTATTTCCCTAATCCGATCAGTGCTAAGATAACTGTTGCACTTTCAAAGTAGAGATGGTGGGCAAAACTTGCATCACCTTGATAAATTCTAAACATACCATAGAAACTATATAGAATTGCAGAGCTTGTACCCAGCGCAACTAATGAATCCATATTGGGTCTACGTTTAAATAAGGTATTAAATCCACGTGTAAATATATCTCTATAAATATAAACTACAGGTAATGTAATAAGCACTTGAACAATTGCAAAGTTCATCGGATTGATATTTGCATCAATAATCTTTGGAATGTATAGGTTTTTAAAGATCATCGGCCCCATAGCAATATAAAGAATGATTGCTCCTAATATTAATGAAACGAAAAGATCTTGTTTTTCTTTCTTTTCTTTTGTAATTTGTGCAGGATCTTTTTCATATGACTTGCCTTCACTACGTGCTGCCTTATAACCAATCCCTGCAATCGCATCAATGATGCCTTGGGATTTAATTATGGAAGGATTGTATGTAATATGTGCTTGTTCATTCATCAAGTTCACTACTACTTTTTCAATACCTTCTGTATGCTTGAGTCCATGCTCAATTGATGCAGTACATGAAGCACATGTCATCCCTTCAACATCTAAGTCAATTGTCTTAAATTCGGATTTTGCTTCTGTCTTTAGTTTTGCTTCGTATCCTGTATCTTTGACTGTTTGTACGATACTGTCTTCTGTAACTGTATCATTCATTTGGATACTTGCTGTCTTTGTCATAAGATTGACACTGACACTTTCAATACCTTCCAATGATTTTAATGAATTTTCAACATGTGCCACACAGCTTGAACATGTCATTCCTTCAATATCATATACTTCTTTTCTACTCATATTTCTCTCCCTAATCTATCATTTTATGAATAAGTTGAATTACCTCATCCAGTTTTTCTTCTTGATTCCCATCTTTGAACGCATCAATTAAGCAGTTGTTCATATGTTCTTTTAATGTTTTCTCGTTTGCTTTTTTTAATAGTGATATCGATGCGAGTATTTGGTGTGATACATCAATACAGTATCGATCATCTTCTGCCATCTTGATTGCTGCATTCAGTTGTCCTTGTGCCATTTTCAAATATTTTAATGTCTCTGTTTTCATAATGCCTCCTACCCCCTACCTGGGGGATGTAGGTATACTATAACATATGAGATGAAAATGTCTAAACTTTTGCATAAAAAAAACGCTAATTAATCTTAACGTCTTGATTTAATCATGATTAAACAGGGATTCCACTCATCCCACATCTTGGGAAAGACTTCTAGTTTCTTAAATCCTAAAGCTTTGTAGAAGCGAACCGTTTGGTCGTATTCTTTATAGTGTCCTTCATCCACAGTTTTAACTTGTATATAATCTTTGGTTGACTTACTTTCAGCATATTTATATAGTATTTCACCAATGCCTTGGCGATGATACTTTTTTTCAATACCCATACAGTAAATCTCATCTGTATCTTCTGATGTTTCTTTTATGCTGATAAATCCAGTGACTTCATCATTTTCATAACTGGCATAAAGTTTATAAGCTTGAGCATCTTTTATATATGCTGCTGTACTTTCTTCTAAGCCAAACCATTCGGGTAGATCATTTAGGATTGTTGTGACAATCTCTTTCTTAGCTTTTTCTTCAAGTATCTCTTTTATCATACGTTTTCCTTTTAAAAAAGAGAACATAGGTTCTCTTCAGACTGTTGACAAAGTCTTATAAGGATAAGATATAGTTTTATCGAATAATCT
>CAYPHX010000074.1:0-5026 GCA_964410635.1 uncultured Erysipelothrix sp.
TCAATTAGTTTATTGAACTCTAAAAAGATGTCTTCAAATAATTCGATGCGATTGTAGTTGTATAGTTCGCATTTTGAGTAATGCTCATAGTATTCATCATTTTGAGTTTGTTGGGTAAACCTAAAGTCCCCATTTATTTCAACAAAGATTGGAATGTTTTGTTCATTCAATTCATCGTTTCTGTATCCTATGTGGACTCTGTAGTGTTCTTCTGTCATTTGTTCCATTGTATCGATTGCATCATCGATATTATCTATTACTTCTTCTTGGTATTTGTACATTTTAATCCCCTATTTGATTTCTTGAATCATTTCTTTGAGTTTTGAATAATCATCTGTGATGTATATTGATACAATTTGTTCTTTTCTACTTGTACCAATCTCTTGTTTAAAACTTAATGTTTTTATTGTCCCATATTGCATTTTGGCAACTGGGTTTTCAATAAAATAGTGTACACCAAGTTTTTTGTCTGTGTTACCATCTTTAACATCATTTTTGCTTATTTCACCAAATTCTATATGATTTGTGCCGACTGTAAATGCAGTTGCATTAATGCTTATACCATTCATTGTAATGCTTTTGCACTTATTAATGATATATCGTTCAGATAAAGAACCATATTCGTTTTTGAAATAACTTGTTGCCATATTGATAAGGAGTTTATCCCCTTTTCTTTCCCAATCTTCTCTTGAAATTGTCATTTTCATCATTCTCACTCCCTATGTAAACTTTTTACTTTCTCAAATCTTTTGATTTCATTCCAACATCTAATTATATCACATAACCATAATGGCATTTAAATCAATCCCCTTTGTTGCATTTCTTTGTGTAGTCTTGGAATTTCTTGTTTTAAGAAATACCCACCATCTTTTGCCATAAAATAACGATGTAGCAAGTCATCGTTGTTTAATCTTGCATACTGGAGAGATTTCATTAGAAATCCCCCAGTAATTCGATTTTTAATACTTGTTTACTCATTTAAATCACTTCCTTGATGTTTTTTTACCCAGTCAAGGGCTTGTATTAAATATTCTCTTGCTCTATTATGTGTTATGCCTTTATCGGCATAGTCTAAATCTTCTATGATTGACATAATAAACCAGTCTATTTCTGCTTTAAAGAATGGAATCTCTTGCATTTTTTGAATGGCAAGATTCCTTTCGTTATTATCATAATGTTCGATTGCTTGTTCTATTATTTTAACATCTTGTTGACTAAATTTCATATCAATCACCTACTATCATAGAGATTTATAGCATCTCTGACTAGAAATCTCAAGCAAGGAATCGAACCTTGCTAATAACACCAGTTAAGACGGGCAAAGTCTGTAAAGCAGTTAAATTTCTACTGCTTTGCTTGGATATCTTGTGATATCTTTGTATTTTTTTAAATATGATTTCCTAGTGTAGATTGCATCTAACCATCCAATATCAATAAATTTGCATTGTCTCATATCGCAAGTGTAATCATCTTCTGATTGCTCATCTAGACTTGAATACATTAAAAAAGGGTCTTGCATTGCTTGTTTGAAATAATATTCTGCCATATGGAAGATTTCATCTCTATAGTCTTTTTCTGCAAGTTCTACATCACCACAATCAAGATATCCTAGATATTCTATGATTGGTTCTAGCCATTTTTGTGGGTATTTTTTGGCTATTTGATACAATTTGTAGGCTATTTTATCTGTCTTGTTGATTTCATAGCCATATTTGTCTCTAGAAAATTCAAAGTTGTATAAAATTTCTAAATCTCTTTGTACATACTTTGGTAGTTCTTTTTGATTGCCACAGTACATTATAATCACCAGTTAATCTTATCTAAAACTTCCCAATTAGGCTTAAAATTACTCCATTGGATGAATTTCTTTTTGCTATCTTTAGTTAATCCTTTGTTAAAAGGTTCGGCTAGGTATTCTTCAATAGAAGAGTAGCCAAGCCTTTTAATATCTTCTTGGCTTAAATCTCCAATTCTAGAGATAAACCAACCATATACATAGGCTTCGCCAAATGCTCCAAATCTTCTGTCAGATATAAATTTATGTACCTTATCGGTGCATATTTTAAAATCTACTGGTCTTCCAGTCATTTCTTTTCCATTAAGGATTAATGGGATGTCTAAATTTCTCATATTCATAAATAACTCTCCAATGTATAGTTTTGTTTGTCAATTGTAAAATGAATCTCTCTAATATCTTGAATTTCCATTTTGGCTACACAGACATACTTATCTTCTGTATATATGTGTAAAAATGTTCTATCTGAAGATATTTCTAACCTAGAATTCCCATTTTCATCTCCAAAAGAGATGTTATTGATTTCTAGAGTAGATACTGTAGTTTTACATCCGATGACATCGAATAATGAAGCCTTTTTGCAAATCATACAATGCATTTCCATAATATCACCAAAAATTAAAATTAATGGATTTTTGCATAAATGAAGAATCCATTGTCTTCATAGCAATATCCACATTTTTTACAAGCAATTTCGCAATTGCATTTCTTAACAATATCGTTTTCAACAATACTGTCATATGTGGCTTCATCTACTGCAAAGTAGATGTTACCACCTTCATAAATTGGATTAATTGCTTGACTTGTGTTAATACACAAGTTAGGCAATTTGTCGGCGACATTAAAGTCAAGATTAGCCATTTTGGTATATGTAAACACCTTAATATGGCTTGTTTCTTTATCGGCATCCAACATTACACATAAGGCGATTACCTTATTTAGTAATTCTTGAGTAAGGTCGGAAACTTCGTTCAACCTTACTTCTGTTAGCCGATTGCCTTGCTTCATCCTTTTATTGGTTGCTAAATGCTTAATTGCATCAAACAACCATTTGTTAGGTGCGAATTCCAATACTTTTCGTTGGAATTCCTTATTTATTTTAGGTGTATCCCAACGATAGCATCCTTTAAGCCCATAGCAAGGCACATTACATTTGCCTTGCTTTAATGCTGGGCAATCGAATGCATTTCCATTGCTTATAGTGTAGCAACTGCATTCTTTACCATTTTCTGTCTCAATGGTGTATTTAGTGTTTTTACTAAATACATCACCGTATCTGATGCCGTATTTATCTACCATTTCATCCCAGTTATTGGATGAAACTTCGGTTATGAATCCTATTTTATCCATCTTAATCACTCCATCCATTCTTCTTCTAACCTTTCGCACCAATCGTTGAATTCTTCGATTGTTTCCCAATCGATGCCAGTAATTACACACTCTACATCATTGATGTAGATTTTTTTATCTTTGAATTCAACAAAATCGTTGAATTCAGATTTCTCACATAGGTATGTGTGTATGCCATCCATATCTATGTTAATCTCATCATCACTAGATAGATATAATCTAGCATTGTTTTCAGTTTCAGTTTTAAATTCCACAGATAACATATGGAATTGTTCTATGTTGTTGAAGTTAACCTTACCCATCATTATAATCACCAAATTTTAATTTTAAGCCCATCCAAGTCTTTAGCAAGACCAATTAAGACAAATATTGTCGGATGTATAAGATAAGCCTATCACGATTAATTTAGCAAAGCAACTTTGCAAAACCGATATTTAAGCCTAAAAAAAACTAATAAAGGTTCATCTGTCTTTTATTTTAAGTCAGAGAGATAGAATCCAGTAATCTCAAAAACTGACTGCATTTGTAGGTTATCCAAGGTTTTGCCACGATTTTACAGAAGTATTGCACGAATATGGCTATATATTCATTGTTAACTTCACAAAATCGCTTTTCAAGCCCCGAATAACCTAAAACTCGAATTTTAAAAGCCTTTTAGGATGCTACCCATCAGAAATGCATCATTGGATAATCTAGCCCACAGTAAGGCTTCCAGTAGCCAAAAAGCCTATGGATAATCGTAGATTGCCATATCTACCCCAATCTAATGCAGGTTCGATTCATCCTAGCATAACCTTTGGACATCCTTGATTCTTTAAGCCTTGCCTAGCCTTGCTAGACCAAAACAAGGCTCATCCATCGGTGCAAATCATTGACAATGAAAAATATAACTCTCATTGCACCGAAACGAATCACTTACATCATACCTATTCACACTAGGCTATATCATCTACTGTTCACCAAATATTCGATTTGACAAGTGTGTCAGTTACTAGCCAACTGGCTACTGTGACAGATTATCAGACCACGACAGTCAATCGCACTGGCAAATGCGACAATGACACCGAATTACATCCGAAGCCTTGCTACCACCGATAAAGACTCACATCCGATATACTCAAGCACAGACATCCTAGAATAGCCGATTCGGTTTTTCATCCCAAATCTAAATGCCACACACCATCAAGGACATCCCGTGCTTTGCGAAATGCTCTAATATAGGTACTCACCGACAAAGTATGAATCTATACGATTCCTAATGTACACCTTGCCACCGAAGTCGATGGACTTGGATTTTTTCAGAGATGCATTTTGGTGCATCTCACACCCTATGAACAGAGAAGTTTTAGTAACAAAATCAATTAAAAAACATTGCAAAATTGCTTGATTTCTTAATTAATTGCTTAATTACTTGCTTAATCAATCAAATAACTGCTAAAAATCTTTACATCAATTATTATGAGATGGAAATAAGTCAATACTAGTCAAGATATACCGAATTAATTAAGGTATACCTAAAATAATGATAAATCGTTATATATTGTATACTTGATTAGTTACTCAAGTTAACTTGAACCAAGTTTTTACTAGATATTTAGGTGTTCCTAAAAAAAGTAGTTTTGCAAAGCAAGTTTCCAGTAATAATATACAACTTTAAAACAAGTAGTTTATGCACGAGTAACCATACTTTAGAGTACACATATGTGCAATCAAGTACACATATGTACAATCGAGTATACATATATGCAATCAAGTACACATATGTTCGAGAAAGTACACATATGTACAATCGAGTACATATATGTGCGATAATGCATATGTGCGAGTACTCGCGAAAATAAGCATGGAGAATCCTGATGTTCCAGACTCTTTGACCTGCTT
>CAYPHX010000075.1:0-4844 GCA_964410635.1 uncultured Erysipelothrix sp.
AGGAAGATTGGATGATAGAGAATTTAAGTCCTACAAGACAACGACTTTTAGAAGTTTTAAAGGAATCAGGTAAACACTTAACGGCAGATGAAATTCATCTAGAACTCAAGAAGAATGGGGAAACTATTGGGATTGCTACAGTTTATAGAAATTTAAACTATCTTCATGATCACGGTTTCTTACGACGTATAAAAGATTTAGAATTAGGATATATTTACGACTATAATCTTCACAAACACTATCACTTAAAGTGCCGTGTATGTGATACAGTAGTTGACGTAGATATTCCAGTACTGCCAGAACTCAACAAAATGGTTGAAGATGAGACAGGGGCTATTTCAGTTACGCATGATATCTTGTTTGAAGGAATCTGTAAGGAATGCCAAAATAAAGTACAAGAGTAATTAATCACATCACTTTAATAGGTGGTGTTTTTTTTATCGATAAAGTCAAAAAGTGTATGTAGACGAATTTGTCTGCATACACTTTTTGATTGATTAAATATTACTGTTTTGGTGTTTTTAATAAACGTAAACTGTTTAGGATAACTAATATTGTACTTCCTTCATGTCCCACAACTCCCAGTGGTAAACCAATGAAGTCAAAGAAGTTTGAAGCAACTAAGATTAGAATAACAGAAAATGAGAATATAATATTTTGCATAACAATTTTTCTTAATCTCTTAGATAATTCAATGGCATAGCCAACACTTTCGATATTGTTTTTAACTAAGATGACATCGGCTGCTTCCATAGCAATATCTGTACCGCCACCCATTGCAATTCCAATTGAGGCATTCGCAAGGGCAGGTGCATCGTTAATCCCGTCTCCAACCATAATAACTGTTTCGAATTCTTCTTCTAATTTACGAATAATTTCTGCTTTTTCATCTGGCAGTGTTTGTGAAAGGATACGATCAATTCCCAACTCACTTCCAATCTTCTTCGCAGTTTCATGATTGTCTCCTGTAATCATGATTGTTTTAATACCTTGTTTTTGTAAGGATTGAATTAATGCTTTTGACTCAGGTCTAATCTTGTCGATTAATCCCAATGCACCAATCATTTGTCCATCAACTGAAACAAAGCTGAGACTTTGACCTTCTTTTGACCAAACAGTGGCTTGATCTACAAGTTTTGAATCAACTTCTCCCATATACTCTAATTTACCAACATGGTAAGTTTTTCCTTTATAGACTCCGGATACCCCATATCCTGATTTCTCTTGCACATCTTTTACTTCTTCTGTTTCAAGAATTTGATACTTTTGAATCAATCCCTGTACGATTGCTCCTGCAAGTGGGTGTGTTGAGTAACGCTCAATCGCAATGATTGCTTCAATAACTTCACTATCAGTATTTGTAAGTTCAACACTTGTAAGTGTTGGAACACCTTCTGTTAAAGTTCCTGTTTTATCAAATGCTATGGCTTGAGTATCCATCATGTTTTCAAAGTGAATACCACCTTTGACCAAGATTCCTCTTTTAGCACCATTAGATATTGCGGATAGTGTTGCAGGTGTAACGGATGCTACAAGTGCACAAGGTGATGCTACTACAAGAAGGATCATCCCTCTATAGAATGCTGTATTAAAATCTTCTTTAAAGAATACGATTGGAATAATAATTGTAAGTGCAACGGCTAGTAAAACAAATCGTGCATATTTATCTTCCATCTCATCTAAGAATCTTGCAGTTTTTGAAGGATAGTTTTGTGCTTCATCAACCATTCTTACAATTTTTTGAATTAATGTATCTTTGATATCTGTATCCACTTCAAGTGTGAGTGGGTGAGACATATTCAGTGTTCCAGCAAAGACGTTATCCCCAACAGTCTTCTCAACAGGTAATGATTCACCAGTAATCGCCGCTTCTTCTAATGAAGATGCACCTTCAATGATCATTGCATCAGTTGGGACTATTTCTCCAACTGCAACGATAATAATATCATTCAGTTTTAAGTCTGCAACAGGTACAAGTTTTGTAGAACCATCACTCAAGCGTAGTGTCGCTTCAGTAGGTTGTAACTCCATCAGTGATTCAATTTCACGTTTACTACGGTCCAGAGTCACCTCCTCAAGTGATCCTGCCAGTGCAAAGATAAAGATTAATATTGCACCTTCCATATAGTAACCAATCAAGGATGCCCCAATCGCTGAGAAAATCATTAAGAGCTCAACATTTAAGCTCTTGTTCTCAATTGTATCCTTGATACCTTCAATAGTTTCCTGGTAACCCCCAACTATAATAGCTAATATAAGGAATATATTATTCCCTGTAAAATGCCCCACAATCATCAGTAGCCCACTAAGGATGACATGTCTAAATAATTTCAAATTATCCATTATTTCCCTCTTTCTATTTATGATAATCATTATCACTACTAAAAGTATATCATAAGAAAACTTAAAGACAAGGGTATAGCTCAAGAGGACTTCATTTAGTAAATGAAGTATTTTTATTGAATTTAAGATTAGAAAAAAGATCTGGGTTTTGACCAGATCTTCAATGAACTATGTTTATTTTAGTTGGTTGATATAGTAGTCGAAGATTGCTTGTGTTCCATAATCTTCATAACCATCTTCAACAAGTAAGTCATATATTTTTACGACTGATTCGACGATTGAAAGTTTTAAGTCTTCTTTTTCATCAAGAAGTAAGTTTAAATCTTTAACAAAGTGTTTAATAAAGAAACCAGGAGACTTATCATCCTTAATCATCTTAGGACCATTGTTTGCGGCTTGCCATGATGAAGCACTACCCCCAACAATAACGTCCAACATTGTATTAAGGTCTAAGCCTTTTAATTTTGCATACGCAAGAGCTTCTGCAGTTGTACCAATAGCACCAGCAATTGCTGCTTGGTTCGCAAGTTTTGCGTGCTGTCCATTTCCTGCATTTCCCATATAGTTAATTGTTTTACCCATGATTTCAAATAAAGGTAAAACCGATTCATAAACATCTTTATCGCCACCGACCATAATGGAAAGTGTTGCATTAATTGCGCCCAGATCACCACCTGTAACAGGGGCATCTAAGACTTTAAAGCCTTTTTCTTTACCTTCTGTATACAATCTTTTTGCAAGCGTTGGGGATGATGTTGTCATATCAACAATAATCGCACCTTCTTTTGCATGTTTGAATACTTCATTGAAAGTCTCTTCAACGTCAATAGGGTATCCAACAATTGTAAAAATAATATCGGCATCTTTTACTGTTTCTTCAATTGATGTTTTAGCTTCGATTAAAGGTTGTAGTTTTTCTGCCTTAGCGTAAGTTCTATTATATGCTTTCACAACAAAATCATTGTTTGCTAAATGTGTTGCCATGGGTGCTCCCATAACACCAGTTCCAATCCATGCTATATTCTTCATAGAGTACCTCTTTTCTAGGGATATTATACCATAAGGCTATCGATTATATATGTTATAATCAATATTATATAAGGAGTATGATAAGCGTGAAATATGAGTGGAGAAAAAATGACAAGGAGATATACCTGCCAAAAACAAAAGCAGTTCATCTAGTCTTACCAAAGTTTAACTACTATACGATTGAAGGAGAAGGGAACCCCAATGATCCAGAATTCTCAAAAAGAATTGAAGTTCTCTATCAATTAAGTTATGGGATTCGTATGTCTCATAAAACAGAATTTAAACCAAAAGATTATTACGAGTATACAGTATTTCCTTTAGAAGGTATTTGGGATTTGGTCGATCCATCATTAGGGTTTTCTCCAGATAACAAAGAGAACCTTAAGTATACACTTATGATTAGACAGCCTGATTTTGTTGATGAGAAATATGCTCAAGAGAATCTCATGCGTGTTAAAGAGAAAAGGAATAACCCATTATTAGATGAAGTAAAATTTGAAACAATTGAAGAAAAAGAAGTGGTCCAAATCATGCATATAGGCCCTTATGATGATGAGCCAGAATCATTTAAGAAGATAGATGCTTTTCTTAAAGAGAATAATCTTAGAAGAAGTACATTGGTTCATAAAGAAATATATATTTCTGATGTAAGAAGAACAGCACCTGAAAAACTTAGAACAGTCTTGAGAGTTTATGTCGAAAGGATTTAGTTCTTAAAGGGAGGATTTATGGAAGTTAGAAAAGCAACAAATGATGATATTCCAAAACTATTAGAATTGTTTAGAGCCGTAATAGTAAACATGCACCAGCAAGGTTATAAATTTTGGGATGAGGCATATCCAATTCAAAACATCTTGCAAGATGTAAAAAATGAGAAGCTCTATGTCTTAATTAAAGATGATATCTTTATGGCATCCTTCTCATTAAATGAAGATAATCCAGGACAAAATCATGTCACATGGACTGATAACGATGCATCCTTTGTTTACTTTGATCGTTTAGCCGTCAATGTATCCTGTGCACGTCAAGGTGTGGGGACACTGGCAATTGATGAGGCAAGAAAGATTGCAAAGAAAATGAATAAGTCATATCTTAGACTCTTTGTTGCATCCACAAATATTCCCGCATTAAAACTTTATCGTCATAATAATTTTATAGAAATAGAAACTGCATTTTATGATGTTGTGAATGGCATCAAAGTAAAAGAGTTGGGATTTGAAATTAAATTATTTTAATTTCTTTATACTATAAGAAAGCAAAGTATCCCATACAAATTGCTACAATACAAAGTGTATAGAGTCCAACTTGATTCCAGTCTTTGAGTTTCAACTGTTGTAGAATATTAAGTCCACCAACAAGAATTGTTGCAAAAACTGCAATGAGCCAAGTAAACATACCTCTAACAAATATAAATTCTAAGCATGCTAGAAATCCTACAGCGAGGAATAACAAACTTAATCTTTGATTTTTTT
>CAYPHX010000076.1:0-4811 GCA_964410635.1 uncultured Erysipelothrix sp.
TCAACTCACACAGAAAAGGAGCCAACCTAGTATGTTTACTAAGTTGACTCCATTGGCCACTGATTAGTGGCTTTGGTCTTAATTATTTTCGTTTAGTTTTTCAGCTACTTTTTCGTCAATTCGTAAGAATGGTAGGTAGATGAATACTGTTGCGACAATGATACCTGCTTGAAGTACTACTGCACGCCAGTCTCCAGCTGTTGCTAAGAACGCTGAGATTAGTGGTGGTGTTGTCCAAGGTGTTTGTACTACAACTGGATCAATGAATCCCCATAGTGTTGCATAGTATGCTGTTACTAGGGAGAAAATTGGTGCAAGTACAAATGGAATAATTAGTGAGACGTTAAACACAATTGGTAGTCCGAAGATAATTGGTTCTGAGATATTGAAGATTGCTGGTGTTGTTGATAACTTAGCAATATCTTTATAGTCTTGTCTCTTACTGAATAGGAAGATTGCGATGAGTAATGCAATTGTGTTTCCTGATCCACCCATAACCGCGAATGTATCTTTAAATGCCATATTAATGATGTGTGGAATTTCTTGGTTGTTTGCATATGCTGTCATATTTTCACTCATATTTTGTAATAGGAATGGGTCAAGTAGTGATGAAGAAATTACTGCTTGGTGAATTCCGAATCCAAAAAATAAGTTAGCAATTGATGTAATCAATACGAATCCGAAGATTCCTGTTGTTACATTACTTAATGGTGTAGTAATCACTTTTGAAACAATGTCGCTTAATGTCATACCTAAAGTCATGTCTAAAGTAAATGTTAGAAGTGAGAATGTGAATACTGTAATAATAATTGGAATTAAAACGTTGAATGATGAGATTACGGATGGTGGAATTTGTCCTGAGATATTAATTCGTAGTTTTTCAACATTTGTTAAACGAATTAACATATCTGAAGCTACAAGTCCTACGATAATACCAACGAACATTCCAGATGCTCCGATGAATCCTGATCCAATACCCCCTACTGTGATTGCAGTAGTTGCGCCATCAGGAATTACACTGATTGACATTGGTGTTACAACAAAGAATGCTACTAATGAAGTTAAGATTGGTGCAATTGGGTTATTGTATTGTCTGTATTTTGATAATTGAAGTGCGATTGTTACAACAATAAGTAATGTCATTACTCCAAGTGTTGCATCACCAATTGGCATTGCTACTTTTTGTAGTGTTGCAAGTGTTTCTGGATTAACAAATTTAACCAGTGGACTGCTTGATGGGTCAAGAATTACCCAGTTAATTAGTGTTACGAATCCTGCAAGAATCATGAAAGGCATGATTGATGCAAATGCATCACGTAGTGCAAGTAAGTGAATTTGATTTCCTAGTTTTTCAGCAATCTTCATGATGCTGTTTGTAATTTTTTCTGTGAATGATTTCATTTTTTTCTCCTTTTTTTATTTTTTAAAACAATTTGTCTAAATCGTACTCAAAGCCGTTTTCATCGCTCATCTTCTTATAGAACTCACCTGATTTTTTAATCGTTCTCTTTTGAGTTTCTAAATCTAATGACACAAGTCCGTATCGGTTTTTATATGAGTTAATCCATGACCAGCAATCAATAAACGTCCAGATATGATATCCATTAATATTACATCCTTCATTAATTGCTTTCCATACAAAGCTTAAGTGGTCTTGTACGTATTCAATTCTATATGTATCCAGTACTTGTCCTGTTTCTGGATCCATGAATCTTTCTTCTTCCGCAACACCCATTCCATTTTCAGAAATGAATGATTCAATATTACCATAGTTATCACGAACATCAATTGCTAAGTCATAAATACCTTTAGTATAAATTTCCCAACCTCTATATTTGTTCATTCTCATTCCTGGCATATCATGTTTCTCAAAGAACCATGTTGGCATGAATGGACTATTTGGGTTATATGCGCTTTCGCGTGCCTTAACACGTCTTGGCTCATAGTAGTTTAATCCTAAGATTTGTGAGACATTATTTTTGATTACATCCAGTTGCTCTTGAGTGTACTCTGGCATGTGATCATATTCTCTAATAATATCAACTAATCCTTTTGGAAATTCACCTTTTACCATTGGATCTAAGAAACTACGTGTGTAGAATAAATCAGCAATACGTGCTGCTTCTAAGTCCGCTGGGTGTTGTGATCTTGGGTAAGTTGGACTTAAGTTTAGGATTGTTCCTATTTTTGATTCCAACTCGAATGTTTTAAAAACTTCAATAACTTTAGCATGTCCGTAAATTGTATTAAAGGCTGCTTGAATTCCTTTTCTAAAGTCAATGATGTTTGGATAGTGGAAGTCTTCCATATATGAACCTAAGATAGGTCCTAAAGGTTCGTTGTATGTAAACCAATGAGTTACTAAGTCACCAAAGTGTACAAAACATGTTTTTGCAAACTCTACATAGTGATCAATAACTTCTAATGATTCCCATCCACCTATATCTTGATATCTAGCTGGCATATCGAAGTGATATAAGTTAGCAAAGACTGCTACGCCTGCTTCTGACATTTGTTTGAATGAATCACGATAGTAATCAATTGCTTCTTGACTCACACCATTTTCCATTCCATTTGGGAACATACGTGCCCATGAAATTGATACTCTTAATGAATTATGTCCTGTGTCTTTCATCAATTGAACATCTTCTTCAATATGGTTCATATGGTCTGTGGTTATTTGTGGTCCAATATTTTCAAAGAATCTATTTGGACTTTCTTTGTACCAACGCTTCCAGACCGTTTCGTCTTTAGGTGTTGTTCCATCTCCTTCTGATTGCTCTGCAGACCATGCAGAACCCCACCAGAACCCTTCCGGGAATTTTAAAAATTTCTTGTTCATAACTACCTCCGCAAGAACATGTTACCACTTACACATTTATATGTAAAGCTTTTTATATAAAAGTATATACATTTCTATATTTTAGCTTGTTTGTGTACAAGTAAGTAGAGAAACTCAACTAGAAAATTGAGTTTCTATAACTTAACTCAAATTAGATAACTTTGTTTTTTCTTGATTTAAAGTGTAGTATGACACCCAATATAATGGAAGTCATCGCTGCCCAAATTAGAATATTGCTTGACCCTGTAGTAGGAAGCTTATCCCCTTCACTGGAAGGTGGATTTGGTTCTTCTGGTGTTTCAGGGACATCTGGTGTACTTGGCTCTTCAGGTGACTCAGGGACATCTGGTGTACTTGGCTCTTCAGGAATCTCAGGAACATCTGGTGTGTCTGGCTCCTCAGGTGTATCAGGATTGCTTGGTTCTTCCGGTTCTTCTGGGATATCAACTATCTCTTTTTCTACAAGTCCTTTTACTGCACTATCTAGTGCTTCTAATGCTTTATCAACTTGATCTTGTGTCACTTCATTTAGTATTACTTTTTCAAGAATTGATTCTGCATTACTAATAGCATCTAATAGTTTTTCTACTGTTTCTTCAGTATATTTATCTGTATCAATCTCAAGTGCTCTGTCTAGTGTTGATTCTAATGCTTCTGTATTAATTGGTTTAGATACAGCCTCGCCATATACTTCAAACTCCCAAAGTGAGTAGCCATATTTATTACCAACTTCTACACCTTTCATTCGAACATACGATCCTTGAGTATCCTCTAAATCATATTCAATGATTCCAGCACGACCATTTTTTTCATGCACAACATTTGTCCAATCAATACCATTATCTGATACTTGAATGTAGTATTCTTTTCCGAAAGACCCTTCCCAGTTTAAAACTACTTTATCAATTCTGTAGTTTTCCTCTAGGTTAATATCCATCCATTCATCGTGTGAATCTCTATTTGAAACCCATCGTGATTGGAATGCATCGCCTCTGTTCTCAACACTACCATCAACAGCATATTTTGATTCTAGTTTGAACTTGCTTTTTGGATTGACATAGTCTGAGCTTGAGCGTGTTGGTTTATTAAGTGCAATATTCACTGGTGCAACTTCTTCACCGTATACTTCAAACTCCCATAATGAGTAGCCATACTTAGTAGCATAATCTTGGGCTTCCATTCTTACATAACGCGCTTCTACTGGATCTATAGATATATCAATCTTACCTGCCTTACCTTCATTTGTACTAAATACTTCATCCCATGATTTTTCATCATTTGATACTAAGATTTTGTACGCTTTAGCATGGGCCCCTTCCCAATCAAGACTTACTTCATCAATGAGATACTTATCACCAAGATCGACTTGAATCCACTCGTTTTTTGATTCACGATTGGATGCCCATCTTGATTGATATTTATCCCCATTGTTTTCTTTACTTTGATCGAACGCTAGTTTTGATTCGTGGACAAAACCTGTGTATTGGTTTTTGTATTCTGAACTTGCTTTTGATTCTTTGTTGAATGCTAAATTTTCTCTTGTTTCATCTTTTAAATCGACATTACCGTAGACTTCAATCTCAAAGATTGAGATACCATATTTAACTACTTTTGATTTCTTACTGTTTACGCGTAAGTATCTACCTTCAATTTTTTCATCAAACACAAATGAATCCATCAGATCATCTGTTAGTCCAATATGGCCAATTGATGTCCAATCTCTTTTGTTGTTGGATATTTCTAGATTATAGTCTGCAGATCTTGCTGATTCCCAGTTAATGTTTACAGCAGAGATTTCAGCATCACCACCCAAGTCAATAATAATTGAGTTTTCATGTGAATCTCTAATGGATGACCAGCGACTACCAATATCTCCATCATTAACTTTCTCAGGTGTATTACCTGTATCATTTGTGGAAACTGAACTTTCTTCTACCTTTTTGTTAAGGGCAATGTTTGTACCATAATC
>CAYPHX010000077.1:0-4656 GCA_964410635.1 uncultured Erysipelothrix sp.
TACCAGATACGTGAGCAATAATTTCGTGACCATTTTCTAGTTCTACCTTGAACTGTGCACTGGGTAATGTGTCAACAATGACACCACCAATTTCAATAACATCTTCTTTACTCATTAATGTTTGTAAGCCTCCTGTGTTCTTGTTAGTATTTCATAGCCATCATCTGTTACTAAGACAGTGTGTTCAAAGTGTGCTGTTAGTTGTCTATCTAAAGACTTAACTGTCCACTCATCATCCATTGTTTCAGTGAGATGTGTCCCTAATTGGACCATTGGTTCAACAGCAATAGTCATATTGCGTCTTAAAAGTGTCCCTTTACCTATTATACCATAGTTTGGTACAGATGGGTCTTCATGCATATTGCTTCCAATCCCGTGTCCTGTATATTCTATTGGTACACCATAACCAAAGGGTTTTACATATGCACTCACTGCAGCCCCAATATCACCAATACGGTTACCCGCTTTGATTTGTTCTAGTCCTGCAAAGAGTGATGCTTCAGTAACTTCTAGAAGTTTCTTAGCTTCTTCACTAATCTCTCCAACTGGATATGTCCAGGCACTGTCGCCATGGTATCCTTTATAGTTGGCACCAATGTCAATTGCGATAATATCTCCTTCTTTTAGGATGATATCTGCACTTGGAATTCCATGTACAAGAACATCATTGACTGATGCACATATTGAAGCAGGAAAACCACTATAACCAAGAAATGATGGTGTTGCATCTTGGCTTAATATAAAGCGATGTACAACTTCATCTAGATATTTAGTTGATACTCCAGGTTTGATTTCTTTCTTTACAGCTTCATGAGCTAAGAAAACGATCTCTCCTGCTTTACGCATCAATGCAATTTCTCTTTCTGATTTAGTAGTAATCATTAAACTGCCTCCAAAAATTTTTCGATTGCTGCCCATACATCTTCGATGGCCTGGTCAGCATCAATATCAGTTACCAAACCTTGTTCACGATAAAAATCGATCACATCTTCTGTTTGGTTTAAATACTCATCATAACGAACTTTGAGTTTTTCTTCAGTATCGTCACTACGTTGGTATAGTTTACCGCCACATACATCACATACTCCATCAACTTTTGGTTTGTTGGATTCGATATGGTAAATTGCACCACAATCTGGGCACAGTCTACGTCCTGTAATACGGTTTACTAATACTGAGTAGTCGATTTTAAGGTTAATAACATAATCAAGTGGTTTATCGATTTGATAAGCAATTTCATTAAATGCATTTGCTTGTTCAAGATTACGTGGGTAGCCATCCAATAGATAACCATTCACTGTATCGTCCATCATGATTCTTTCTTTAACCATTCTGTTTGTTACATCATCTGGTACAAGTTTCCCTGCATCGATATAACTTTTAGCTTCTACTCCTACAGGTGTTTGTTTAGAAATAGCATCTCTAAACATATCACCTGTTGAAATATGAGCAATTTTATATTTGTTCGCTATTTTTTCTGACATTGTTCCCTTACCGCTTCCGGCAGGTCCCATAATTAATAAATTCATTGATGTCTCCTTTTTAGCGATTGAATAAACCTGTGTAATCTCTCTTAGCCATTCGTGCTTGTAGCTCTTTAACTGTTTCTAGTGCAACACCAACAACAATAATTGCCCCTGTTCCTGAAGCTGCTGCTTGAGGAATTACATTATTTGTAAGTAGTGGTAATACTGGTGGTAGTACTGCAATGAACATTAAGAATAATGCTCCAAGTACTGTGATTCTATTTAAGATATCTGAGATAAACTTCTGGGTATCTTTACCCGGTCTAACTCCAGGAATATATGAATTGTTTTTCCCAAAATCTTCTGCTAGTTTTTCTGGATCCACTGTTAAGTGTGTATAGAAGAATGTAAACAGAACGATGAGGAGTGCATAGATTGCGATTCCTACTGGGTGTGTTAAAGTAATGTATTTTGTTAATAATAAGTATACTTTAGATTGTTGATTAAAGTAACTAAGTACAATAATCGGAGCTTGTATGATTGCACCTGCAAAAATTACAGGGACCACACTTGCTGAGTTAATTTTGAGTGGTAAGTGGTTCATGTTGCGACCTCTTGGTGCTCCTGAACTTGATGTATACTGAATTGTAATTTTACGAACAGCTTGGCTCATATAAATTACAAGTACTACAATCGCTAAGTTCATTAGAACGAAAAGTGCAAATGAAGTAATACCTTTAGCTGACATGCCTGTTGCAGTAATGAGTGATGTATACACTGATGAATATGTTGTTGGCATTGATGAAACAATACCAGCCATAATAATTAGTGAAACACCATTACCGACACCTTTTGCAGTCATTTGGTCACCTAACCATAGTAGGAACATTGTTCCAGCTACCATGATTGTTCCCATATAGAAATATGATGAGTTGCTTGTATCCATTAGGACATCTTTATATACGATCATTAGTGTAATTGCTTGAGCATAGCCAAGAACAACTGCTAAGTATCGTGTAATTTTGTCCATTTGTAGTTGACCTTGTTTACCGGATTTTGATAATTCAGTTAAGTAAGGAATGATATCCATACTTAGAAGTTGAATTATGATTGATGCGGTAATATAAGGGCCCACTCCAAGCGAAAATACTGAGAAAGACTGTAATTGTCCACCGCCCAGTACACTCATCATTTCTAATAATGAATTGGGTTCCATCTGACTAGATAGTTTAACGTGATCCACGTTAGGAACAGGAATAACTGTTCCTAATCTATAGATCAATAGCATCGCTAAAGTGAAAATAATACGCTTTCTGATTTCTTTGTTTTTAAATAGATCAGTTACGAAACGAATCATTTTAGATCACCTCTGCTTTTCCACCCAATTTTTCAATAGCTTCTACTGCTGATTTTGAAAATGCATGTGCTTGCACTGTAAGTTTTTTGTCAAGTGTTCCGTTACCTAAAACTTTAACACCGTCTTTAACATTACGTACCATTCTTGTTGCGATTAGTACATCTAATGTAACTTCAGTTCCTTCTTCAAATCTATTTAGATCTGATAGGTTAACGACTGCATAGTTAATACGATTAATATTGTTGAATCCACGTTTTGGGATTCTCTTGAATAAAGGTGTTTGTCCACCTTCAAAGCCTAATGGAACTCCGCCACCACTACGAGCATTTTGCCCTTTGTGACCTTTACCAGCTGTTTTTCCATGCCCTGAACCGTGTCCACGACCGATACGTTTACGATCGCGACGAGCACCTTCATTGAATTTTAGTGAATGTAATTTCATCAAAGGCCTCCTTAATTGCGTACTTCTGCAACAGACATTTCACGAAGTTCTGCAACTTCTTCGACTGTTGTTAAGTTCTCAAGTGCGTTAAATGTTGCACGAACCATGTTAATTGGTGTACGTGAACCGATACATTTTGTTAGAACATCTGATACTCCAGCAAGTTCCATCACGTCACGAATCGCTGCTCCAGCGATTACTCCGGTACCTTCTGATGCTGGACGTAAGAATACTTCTCCTGCACCGAATTCACCGATAATTTCGTGTGGAATTGTTCCGTTAATTAGTTTAACATTCAGTAGATTTGTTTTTGCATTTTCTACTGCTTTACGAATTGCATCAGGAACTTCATTTGCTTTTCCTGTTCCAAATCCAACGCGTCCTTTTTTGTCACCAACAACTACTAGAGCGGCGAAACGGAATCTACGTCCACCTTTAACTACTTTAGTAACACGATTGATGACAACAACACGTTCTTCAAATTCTTGATCGCGTTGATTTCTTCTTGGTCTACGACTCATCTTGTTCCTCCTAGAACTCTAGGCCCGCTTCGCGAGCTGCATCTGCTAGTGCTTTTACACGGCCATGGTATAAATAACCACCACGGTCGAATACGATTGATTTAATATCTTTGTCTAATGCAAGTTTTGCAATTTCTGCACCAACTTTAGTAGCTGCTTCAACATTTCCACCATTTTCTAGTTTCATTGAGATTGAGCTTGCTGATACGATTGTATTTCCTGCAATGTCGTCAATAATTTGTGCGTAAATTTGTCCATTTGAACGGTAAACACTAAGGCGTGGGCGCTCAGGTGTTCCAGAAACTTTATTACGAACACGAATATGACGACGAATACGAAGTTTATCTCTTGATAATTTCTTAGCCATAACGATAGTTCTCCTTTTCTATTACTTCTTAGCTGCCGCTGTTTTACCTTCTTTACGTGCAATATGTTCGCCTTTGTACTTGATACCTTTTCCAAGATATGGTTCTGGCTTACGTGTCGCACGTACGTTTGCTGCAAATTCACCGACTTGTTGATTGTCAGCGCCACTTACTTTAATTACTGTAGCACTTGGTGTCTCAACTGTGAGTCCATCAACAATTTCAAATTCGATTGGATGTGAATATCCAACGTTTAATACTAGTGTATTTCCTGTAACTGAAGCACGGTATCCAATACCTACAAGTTCAAGTTCCTTAGCGAAACCTTCTGTAACACCAACAATCATGTTGTTGATGAGTGAACGTGTTGTACCATGTACTTGCTTCATTAGTTTTGTTTCATCCGGGCGTTTTACAGTAACAATACCACTGTCAACTTCAATGATCATTTCTGGTCTGAACTGACGTGATAAAGTACCTTTAGGTCCTTTAACAGTCACCTCAT
>CAYPHX010000078.1:0-4617 GCA_964410635.1 uncultured Erysipelothrix sp.
CAAAGTTTACAGCATATCCAGAAACTCTAATTGTAAGTTGTGGATATTTCTCTGGATGAGCCATAGCATCTTCTAGTTTCGCTCTGTCTAATACGTTTACGTTTAAGTGGTGTGCTTTTTGGTTAAAGTAACCATCCATAACACCAACTAGGTTTGTAATTCTTTCATCTTCACTCTTACCTAATACTTGAGGTACGATTGAGAATGTATTTGATACACCATCTTCACAAACATCTGCATAAGGAATCTTAGCAACTGAGTTTAATGAAGCAAGTGCTCCAGACTTATCACGTCCGTGCATTGGGTTTGCCCCTGGTGCGAATGCTTCACCTTTTACACGTCCATCAGGTGTTGATCCTGTTTTCTTACCATATACAACGTTTGATGTAATCGTTAAGATTGAAAGTGTATGTTTAGCATTTCTAATAATTTCATGTGATTTGAGGTAACGGAAGAATCTTTCTGTTAAATCAACTGCAATAGTATCTACGCGGTCATCATCATTACCAAATTGTGGGTATTCCCCTTCAATTTCGAAATCAACTGCAATACCATTTTCGTCACGAACTGGACGTACTTTAGCATGTTTGATTGCTGATAATGAGTCAGCTGTTACTGATAATCCAGCAATACCAAATGCCATTAGACGTTCTACATTTGTATCATGTAGTGCCATTTGACTCTTCTCGTATGCATATTTATCGTGCATGAAGTGAATGATATTCATTGAATCAACATATGTTGCTGCAAGGTCTTGTAGAACTTTATCAAATACTGCCATAACTTTATCGTAGTCTAAAACTTCGTCTGTCATGATGTCGTATCCTTCAAGGACTTTAACACCTTTTAGTTCATCAATACCACCGTTGATTGCATACAATAGTGCTTTAGCTAAGTTAGCGCGTGCTCCAAAGTATTGCATTTGTTTACCAATTTGCATTGCTGAAACACAGCATGCGATTCCGTAGTCATCACCAAATTCCGGTCTCATGATGTCATCGTTTTCGTATTGGATTGCACCTGTCTCAATTGACATTTTAGCTGCATAACGTTTGAATCCTGTTGGCAGATCATCTGACCATAGAATTGTCATGTTTGGTTCTGGTGCAGGTCCTAGGTTTGTAAGTGTATGTAGGTAACGGAATGATGATTTTGTAACTAATGGACGTCCATCTTCTCCCATACCACCAATTGATTCAGTAACCCATGTTGGGTCTCCAGCAAATAGATCATCATATTCTGGTGTACGTAAGTGACGTGCAAGACGTAATTTCATGATGAATTGGTCTACATATGATTGTGCAGTTTTTTCATCAATAATTCCTGCTTTTAAATCTCTTTCGATATAGATATCAATGAATGTTGAAGTACGACCTAAACTCATCGCTGCTCCGTTATTTTCTTTGATCGCTGCTAAGTAAGCAAAGTATGTCCATTGGATTGCTTCTTGTGCATTTGCTGCTGGTTCTGAAATATCGCATCCATAACCTGCTGCCATTGCTTTCATATCTTGTAATGAACGAATTTGCTCATTCACTTCTTCACGAAGTTGAATTGCATCTGCGCCTGTTACTTTAATATTGTTTAAGTCTGCTTTTTTATCTTCAATTAGTCGGTCAATACCATAAAGTGCAACACGACGGTAATCTCCAATAATACGACCTCTACCATATGCATCAGGTAATCCAGTAATTAATCCAGTTGTACGTGCACGACGAATTTCTGGAGTATATGCATCAAATACACCTTGATTATGTGTCTTTGTATATTTGTGGAAGAACTCATTTGTTTTTGGATCCATTTCACGATTATATACTTTTAAAATTGAATCAACTAAACGAATACCACCATAAGGGTTTATGATACGTTTTAAAGGAGCATCTGTTTGTAGTCCTACGATGTCTTCGTGTTCTTTTACTATATATCCTGGTTCAAAGTTGTTTACACCTGAAATTGCGTTCATTTCGATGTCTAGTACGCGTACTTTCAGTTCTTCTTTAAGTAGTTCTAAACTTTTATTCCATAGAATTTCTGTGTTTTCGCTAATTCCTTCTAAGAAACTATCGTCGCCTTCATAAGCTGTAAAGTTTGTTTGAATGAAATCACGAACGTTAATTTCTTCATTCCATTTTCCGGAATTAAAGCCTTTCCATTGATTTGCCATATTATCCATCTCCTTTGACGTCTTTATAATAACATGAGTAAATGTTCTTTTAGCTATGTTATGAAACCTGGAAAGTGCTTACAATAAAGAAAAAAGAAACATTGGGAATATTTCACATGATTTTACTTGAAGTTTGTAAAATATGTAAGTTTCTTCACAATGTTTCTTGATTTTGATTATTATAATACTTCACGCCAGATTTTAGCACCCAATTGTGTCAGTTTGTCCACAATGTTCTGGTAGCCTCTATCTATATGATATATCTCATGAATTTCTGTTGTTCCACTCGCAATTAATCCGGCAACAACAAGTGCTGCTCCAGCTCTTAGATCTGTTGCTTCAACACGGGTTCCATAAAGGTCTGTAGGACCATTGATGTGTGCTTGAGGTGTTGTAACCTGAATCTTTGCACCCATCTTTTCTAGTTCATGTGTATGCTTGAATCTTTCAAAGTAGATTGTTTCACGTACAGTTGATTGACCTTCTGCTTGTGTAAGTAGTGTTGTTAGTGGTTGTTGTAAGTCAGTCGCAAAGCCTGGATAAGGCAATGTTTGAATATCAATTGGAGTGAGCTTGCCATTGCTTCGTACAATAACATAGTCTGTCCCAGTTTCTATTTGAACACCCATTTCTACTAACTTCGAAGTTAAGGCTTCTAAGTGTAGTGGAATAATGTTTTCAACTTTAACTTCTTCACCCATTGCAGCTGCAATGATGATGTATGTTCCTGCTTCGATTCTATCAGGAATAATCTCATGGGTAGAACCATTTAGTTTTTCAACACCTTCGATTGTTATGACGCTGGTTCCAGCACCTCTTACAACTGCACCCATTTTATTTAGGAATGTTGCAAGATCAATGATCTCAGGTTCTTTTGCAGCATTTTCAATAACTGTTTTTCCTTCAGCTAATACTGCAGCTAACATGATATTCATTGTTGCACCAACTGAAGCAATATCTAAGAATATTTTTGATCCAATTAAGCGATCAGCAAAGATCTCATAGTAACCTTGTTTATATTCTACAGTTGCACCTAAGGCTTCAAAGCCTTTTAGATGAAGATCAATAGGTCTTGGGCCTAAATAGCATCCACCTGGCATTTGCATTTTTACATATTTATACTTTCCTAGAAGTGCACCCATAAAGTAATATGATGCGCGCAGTTTTGTTACTGCTTCGTGTTCTAAGGTAATATTTTTCATTGCTTTTGTATCAATTTTATAATGGTCTTCGTTATCAAACTCAACGTTTACGCCAAGTTCGTTTAATAATACTGTTAAGGATTCGACATCTGCGATGCCAGGAACACCATAAATATCAACTACACTTTCGTGTGCTAATATCGCGGCAGGGATTAAAGCTACAGTTGCATTTTTTGCACTACTGATGCGTACGCTTCCCTTTAGTTTGTGTCCGCCCTCAATTTTAATGACTTCTGTCATAATACACATCCTCTCAAACGCCTTTATTATACTTTATTTTAGGCAAAGTTCCTAGTCTTTTAAACTACCCGCTGCAAGAGCATATAATGCCCCAACAAAAACTACGCCACCAATTGCATTTCCAATGAAGACAAAGCCTATGTTAGCAATGTATTGTGTGATAGAAATGGTATTGTGAAAGAGTGGAATACTTAAAACAAACATATTCGCAACAACGTGTTGGTATCCTAGGATTACAAAGACTGTAATTGGAAACCAAATTCCCATGAATTTTAGGAATCCGTCTTTAGCGCCTAAATAAATCCACACAGATAGACCAACAAATATATTACATCCAATTCCGGATACAACCATTTGCAGTGGTGTTTGTGTTAACTTACCCATTGCTGTTTCTAATACTAACGCAGAGTTAGGATCAATTGTATTAACATAGAATACAAAGAAGATTGAGACAAAGAGCGCACCAATAAGGTTTCCTGTGAATATATGGATCCAGTTTTTAAACATATCTTTGATTGATACGTCTTTATGAAGGGCAGCTGTTCCAACTACCATCATATTTCCTGTTAAAAGTTCTCCGCCTGCCATCAGTACAATCATAAGTCCAATTGGAAAAAGACTTGCACCAATAATAAAGCCCATACCGCCACCCACTTGTTCTCTTGCGATAAAATAAGTGATATAACCAAAAGCGACTGCAGCACCAGCAATCATACTTAAAATTGTTTTTTCAATAAAGGTCTTGTCTGACTTAACTTTACCTAAGTCTCTGACAATGCCAATCGTTTCTAATAATGTATACATTTCCTAACCTCTTTTATTTTAAACATTAAAAAACCACTTTTCAGTGGCTTTTAATTTAATTAAGCTTTGTTTGCACTACCGAAGAGTTCAATTTTTTCTCTAACGCCAGCTTTGATTCCTTCTGCACCAGGTGCTAGAAGTTTACGTGGATCAAATCCTTTACCTTCTAAATCCTTACCAGCTTCAATGTATTTTCTTGTAGCTTCT
>CAYPHX010000079.1:0-4498 GCA_964410635.1 uncultured Erysipelothrix sp.
ACCGTAAAGATCATCGTGATTGTTTGACCTGGGTTAACATCAATATTGAATCCTGTTACCAAGTCACTCAGTGGACGATCCACTCCATTTACCGACAACATCACACTTGCGATATCATCGATATATGGTAGTAAGTCTACGAGTGTGTCTTTGACTGCTAAATTGGTCTTCTTAACGTTTCCAGTGTTTCTTACTGTGATTGTGTATGTGAGTGATTCTCCTGCTTCTGCATAGCCGTTATTGTTTGAATCAACAACTGATTTCGTAGCGGAAATAATTGGTCTTCCGGTTGGAATGTTTGCGTCGGCATCCTTATGTGAAACAATAACTGTATTCATAAGGTTGGATGGAAGGGTTAATCCTTCTTTCACGTCCACCTCAAAAGTTAGGACTAGTGTATCACCTGCAGCCATATGTGTTGTGAATCCGGTGATTAAATCACTGATTTCCAAATCATTGAGTACAGTTGTGCCATTTCGTGATATAATGAGATTAGTATTTGTGGTATCAATATAAGTATTGATTTGACTTAGGGTATCTTGAATAAATAGATCTCTAATAAAACCACTACTTGTATTGGTTATTGAAACAGTATAAGTAAGTTTTTCGTTAGCTTCCGCATAACCATCATCATTTCCATCAACAACATCTTTGGTGACTGTAAATTGAGGCACATAATTCGCATTCAATTTGTTTACCATTTTTATAGTATTCAAACCTGATTCAGGTTCAAGAGTAAAATTACCATTTGATAAGGTTGATGTATTCCCATTTTCTTTTATGAGAACTGTTGATCGAATGTAACGATTCAAGTCATCATTTGTAACAGATGTCTCAGTAATTGTTTTTTCCGTTACAGGTTGTAATATGTGATAACTTGTACTGTTGGCTTGACTGATACCGCCCGTGTGGTTTCCACCAGTTTCTTGGAGCGTATAATTAAATACTCTCGGTAGTGAGGCATCATTAAAGACCATTACATTACCGTCTTCGTCCTGTAGTTCTTTGACTACTTTAACAACAGTCGGTCTTACTTTTGGTTTTGGGAAAAGTGTATGCTTCAGACCATTATTAAAAGTATAGTTAAATTTCGTATCCCCGTTTGTATCAAATGTTCCATTGGGACTTGATTCGACAAGTGGGATTACTGAACTATTGGCTTCTACAAGGTAACTGATATGCATTTCATATCGTTTGGTTGTAGTGTTATATACAAATGATTGATCCGTCATTGCCCAGTTTATATTATCAGGTGATCCAACCAATCCAGCAAGTGAACCCTTGTGGGCTGTTACACTGTTTGCGATGTAAGAGAATCCCGTTCCCATAGGATCGGAGATTGACATACCCGTGAACGGAAACGCAATTTGGGACGCTATATTCTCTAAGTGGGTTGATAAATTACCGCTACTTGCGAGGAAATAATGACCCGTTGATGAAGCCATGGATTTCAAAGTTGCTTCAGCATTGGCATTACCCGCTAAATCTAAGGCAATCGTATACATCGTATTACCAGCATTTTTCGCTATTTTGGCTTCAGCAATCGCTGTTTTAAACAGATTGAGAAGTCGTACATTGGTATTACTGACTTTATACGCAAACTTTTGTGCAACACTACCTTCTCCACCCATATCACTACTATTGTTTAGGGCGTAGTTAAAGTCGGATACGATAAAGTTTTCTTCTCGATTATTACTGGCTTGGTATAGTTTCAATGGGTTGGAATACGTTCCACCACTAAAACTAACACCATTACTCGTTGAATACGTTGAATTACTACTATTATACGTAATATTCGATTCAGAGTACCTTTCCCAAGATTGAATCTCGGTAAAGTTTCCTGTATTGAATTTGGTTAATCCAGCTGGGGTTAACCCATATCCAAATGTCGGTACACCATCACTCAACAGAACGATGATCTTATTATCGGCCGTTGAAGTAGATAACATATCACGTGCCATTTTAACTCCGGCTTGTGTGAACGTACCACCTGATGCACTCAGACTATCGATACTCGTATTCAATGAACTTCTATTATTTGTAAAGCCCTGTCTTTGGTAAACTCCCGAAGCAAACGATACGATCGCGATGCGATTGTCATGTGGACGAGAGTTATCCAGTAGTATACTCGTAAAGAGCTTAGCTGCTGTTTTTGCATTTGCTAATCTACTGTTACTTGCCATACTACCCGAAGTATCAATGACCAAGACAATGTCTTGTTTTATGACTTTTGGCGCAAAATCAAGTTTTAAATCAATGCGCCACTCATTAAGTTTTCCCGTAGTTCGCGATGCTGTTTTCGTTAAACTTACACCGTCATCATTCGTGACAGTTGTAGGAGCATCCGCAAAAACTTCTGGAGCAATATAAAAACTCGAAATTACCATGAAAAGTAAAGTGAGCATACTTAATATTTTTCGTGAAGTGTGTTTCATACTATTTCCTTTCGTTAAATTATTAACACATCATAAGTACTTTGAAATAAGCTTAGTTTTACAACAGACAAATATACATCGATTACCATTCTAGTATCATCCCCTCTCAAAATGGTGTTCTATATTTATATAGAACTTCTATCAATATTATCTAATGAGAAGGTGATCCATGCGCGTCAACATGTTTTTTAAAGCAGTATGAACATTAAATCCAAATAACCGTTTATACAAAACAAAGATTCAATTTCAAGTTTAAGAATAGATAAGATAAATATTAATTTCCAAAATATTGGTCTTACTGACTAACAATCTGGTGGGAGGTGTCCAAGACACGTAGTAAAATTGATGCAAGTTTTTTATTGGGAGGAGGATAATTATGTATGGATTTTCAAATGACATATGGCTAAAACTGGATATCTTGAATGTTTTACTACAAGATTCAATCTTTTATTCCAGTAAGGCCATACAGACTCAGTTGGATTATTCAAACGTTGAAACGATAAAAAAGAATTGCCACATTATAAATGAAGAATTAAAAGAAGCCCTGGACCTCAAAGAATATCCAATAATTATCAATCAAAGATACGGATTCAAACTTGAGAAGGACTATAATGCCATGATGCATTATAAGAACTATTTATTTTCCAAGGATTTTACGTACGCCATTTATATCAATGCTTTTTTCGAAAGAAAGTCACTCAATTTACTCGCTGATGAAACGTATGTTTCACTGTCTACACTCAACCGTAAAGTTGATGAAATCAATGTATTACTAGAGTCCTACGATATATACTTGGAGAAGTGGCCTTACTTACGTTTAAGAGGTAATGAAAGTACCTTACGCATCTTTATGTTTTTATCTCTAAATTTTATCCACGGAAAGATTACGAATATATCCTGGATCCAAAACAGTGCCCATTACATAAACTTGGCACGAAAAGTAAATATGGAATTAAATTTAGGATTGTACAAACATCAAATTGAGGGTTTCGCCTTATGGTTTTATATTCAAGAATTCTGTATTGGGAAAAACTATGAATTATCGTACATGCCCCGACTTAATAAAATAAGTGCATTCCTTGAATACCTACCCAAACCCAATACATTAACCCATTGGAACGATTTAGAGTGGGAGTTTTTCTCATTGGTTTACTCAGTTTCAAACTTCTTCTCAGATAAAAGTTTAATCCTGATAGACGAACAACTCTTCAAGATTATTATGACAAAAGAAAGTTTTATTGAAGACTACCAAAAATACTTTACCCCCTTATCAAAAAAATCTCTTTCCGTATTACTAACTGCCCAAGTGAACCAATTGATCCTCAGTAACTTTATAAACTTTGACAACTGGTTTGTGAAACGCATCTTTAATCTAGATTTCGATAAACTATCTGACGAATTTAAAGAAATATCTCGCATCTTCGAAAAAACGTGGGAAGACTTTGAAACACACGCAAAAAAAAGACCCACAGACTATGACAAGATTTATAGTTATGTCTTAATCCTTAGCGTCATTTCACTTCAAGAATACAAACATTCTGTCTCTTTCTTTTTAAGACTCAATGTTGGGAATATATTCAGGAAATACATTAAACAGAAAATTTACTTCCTGCTTGAACAAAACTATGAAGTAGAATTTGTAGAAGATGAAATATGGGCAGACATCATTCTTTGTAATGTTGGGGACTACAGAAATATTGAACGCAACGCCATTAGTATATCCCCCGTCATAAATCAACGCGATATCAAAAAGATAAAACGTGCGGTACATGATTTGGAAATCAGTCGATTCGAAACATTATAATTACCAGTAAACATAAAAAAAACATCAAGGAGCTCCATTTGAGATTCTTGATGTTTTTCTTACAGAACACTTTGTTGACGAATGAAGTACACCTGCATCAATTTTTGTCATGTCTTCTCAAAGACACTGTTAAAGTACTTATAATCATTAAGCCCAACCCTTTGCGCAACCTCATAAAGATGCAATCCCTATTTTTTCATCAGTTGAAGCGCAATCGGAAAGAAATAAAAAAACACCGATCCTAATGATTCGGTGAATG
>CAYPHX010000080.1:0-4391 GCA_964410635.1 uncultured Erysipelothrix sp.
GTGGTTGTACTTTTTTAATGAATAAATGTCGAAATTATGATAAAGTATACACGAGGCAAACTATGAAAAAATCGACTACAATCGCGCTGGGATTTTTCTCACTCGCAATAATATTAGAAACAATCTCCCTAAACATTGACATAAAAGATATTCGTCTTTTTGTGGGTGTTTTTATAGTGTTGGGATTAGCATTTATGACATACAGTATAAAAGAAGATGCCAACCTAAAGGGGAACTTACTTTTTGAGGGTAAAGAGATTTGTAATGCGAAATTAATAAGAACTAATCAAGGTGAGTATTATTTAAAAGCTAATACAGAATATTTGTGGGTTGAAAACTCAATCTTTTTAAAATGGCATGATCGTACAAAATTTGAACACATACTAACAGGACTAGCTGCAGCAATTGCAGGTGTTAAAAATGTTGATACAAACAGTGAGTACTTAACATTTAAGTTAGAACAAGATTCCTACACGAATGTAAAAAGTTTAGAAGAACTATTAAAATCATCCCATTTTAAAGTGATTGAAAAAGGAAAAACAATAACACTTTGTTCGAAATATACATATTTTGGAAAAAGATTGTTTAAGGTAATCACCAGTATCATGATCGCAAGTCTTTTGGCTTATATGATCCTGCAAATAATTTAAGGAGGCAGTATGAAAATATTCAATTCAAAATCAAATTCAATAGAAAAGTTCGTTCCAATCAAAGAAGGGGTAGTCTCTCTTTATCTATGTGGACCAACAGTTTATGACAATCCACACATAGGAAACGCAAGACCTATCGTTGTTTTTGACGTATTACGTCGTATTTTGAAAGAAAACGGCTATAAAGTAGATTTTATTTCCAATTACACCGACATTGATGATAAAATAGTAAACAAAGCCATACAGTCAATGACAAGTGAGAAAGAAGTCGCGGAAAAATACATAGAAGCCTATGATCAAGTCCGTAACAATCTCTTTGCAAGTGGCATTAATGCGACACCACGTGTTACAGAAGTAATCCAAGACATCATAGATTTTATCGAAGATCTCATTGAACATGGGTATGCTTATGTAGTGAATGGTGATGTATATTTTAGAGTTTCAAAAGTTGAAACCTATGGTCAAATCTCCCACCAAAAATTAGATGAATTAAGAGTGGGTGCAAGAATTGAAGAAAATGACGATAAAGAAAACCCATTGGATTTTGTTCTATGGAAGAATACAGATGAAGGCATCAAATGGAAAGCCCCTTGGGGAGAGGGTAGACCTGGATGGCATACAGAATGTGTTGTTATGATCCATGAGAACTTTGGTAGTGTCATTGATATTCATGCAGGTGGACAAGATTTAAAATTTCCACACCATGAAAATGAATCAGCACAAAACTATGCATTACATGGTCACGATTTAGCTAACTACTGGGTACATAATGGTATGTTACAAATCGATGGGGAGAAAATGAGTAAATCTATTGGAAATGTGATGCTTGCAAAAGATTTCATTGAAAAGTTAGGACCCAATGTTACAAGATGGCTTCTTTTATCGACACACTATAGATTAGTACTGAATGTATCAGATGACACAATTGAGCAATCAAAAAAAGAAGTATCTCGTATTGAGCAAGCGCTCAAATCAGCATACATCAAATTATCAAGAGACAATGTTGAACTAGAAGGTACACCCGACGAAGATTACATGGCACGTTTTGTAGACAGCCTCAATGATGATTTAAATGTTGCGAATGCAACCGTAGTACTTTTTGATGTAATTAAAGAATTAAATCAGTTAATGAGAAAAAACGATGTAAGTGTTGATGCACTTGTTTCACGAGTATTAACATTAGAAAGAATGCTTGATATCTTTGGACTCAATATTCCACGTATTAATTTATCTGATAAAGATAAGGAATTATTTGTTGAGTGGGATAGTTTAAAGAGAGACAAGTTATTTGAAGAAGCAGATAAGATTAGAAATATCTTAGCAGAAAAGGGATATTTATGATTCATTCTGGAAACGTATTAGCCTTTGTAGGCGATGGCGTACTAACGCTTCAAGTAAGAGAATACTTGGTTACATTGGGTATTACCAATACAAAGAAATTGCAGGAAACATCCATTAAATTTGTATCCGCAATCTCTCAAGCAAACTTTATTCAACATTTGTTGGATGAAAATGTTCTAACAGAAGAAGAGTTGGCTATATTTAGACGTGGTAGAAACGCCAAATCCCAATCTATGGCTAAGAATGCAGATGTTATGTCGTACCGCTTAGCAACGGGCTTTGAGGCACTCTGGGGGTACTTATACTTGGACAAACAAGAAATAAGGCTACAAGAGTTATGGGATATGTTTAAAGAAATGGTGGAATTATAATATGAGTGAATTTATTTACGGTAAAAACGAAGTGCTTGCCTTCTTAAAAAGCAAGCAAGATTTAAAACAAGTCTACTTAATGCGTCAATCACGCTACCCAGATATTGAGGCAGTATTGAAAAAAAGAAATATTAGGGCCCAATTGGTAGATAAACAATTCTTAGATAAAAAAGTAAAAGGCTTGCATCAAGGGGTTGTTGTTGAAATAGATGAGTTTAAATACACAGATTTACAAGAAATAATTGATACAGCTAAAAACAAACTTATCGTTATGTGCGACCAACTAGAGGATCCACATAACTTAGGGGCAATCATTAGAACAGTTGATGCCAGTGGTGCAGATGGTGTTATCATAGGAAAACATCGTAGCGTTGGATTAACATCTACCGTTGCTAAAGTCTCAACAGGTGCCATACATAACGTAAAGGTTGCTCAAGTAACAAACTTAGTACAAGCAATCAAAACCTTGAAAGATCAAGGATACTGGGTTGTTGCAGCAGAGAATGGAATTGAAGCTATTGAGTACTCACAACTCAATGTTAATATGCCTCTGGTTGTTGTAGTTGGATCAGAGGGAAAAGGAGTTAGCAGAATTGTTAAAGAAGCAAGTGATATTTTAGTTACAATCCCAATGCATGGGACTGTAAACTCACTGAATGTTTCTGTAGCAACGGGGATTTTACTATTTGATATAGTTAACAGGAGGGGTTAACAATGAATAAGGGCTTAACGGATTTTGAATATCTATACATGTTACGTCAAGGGTGCAACTGTGCTCAAGATGAAATGATGTTAAAATACAATGCGATGTTATGGAAGTTAAGCCATATTCAGTTTCACTCTTATAAACCCGATGGGGTTCAAGTCAATGACCTATATCAAGAGGCAAAGATTGGACTTTTAGAAGCACTCTATACTTATAGAGAAAGTAAAGTAGTGGGCTTAGCCCATTATGTAAAAATCTGCGTACAATCACATATAGGAGATAGTCTACGTAAGTGTAGTACGAAGTCTTACAGGCTTTTAGATACACGTCTATCTTTAGATATGGATATTGCAGATGATGGCTCACTGACGTTTATGGACCTTGTAGAGTGTGGAAATCTTGAATTTAATCCACACTATCAAGCAAGTAAACAGGAGCAAATTAACATCCTTAAAGGAAGACTCAGTGTCTTATCACCACTAGAGAATGAAGTCTACCATTTATGGAATAAAGGCTATTCATATAAAGAAATAGCAGCAAAAACCTCTTTTAACGTTAAGAAGATAGATAATGTAATCCAAAAGATTAAGCGTGTTGCTTTAAAGTCGTAAGTATCAAGATTAAAAAGGCTTACATTACGAAAAATTATCGGGAAATGTGGTATTTACTAGATTTTAGCTTAAAATTTGCTACAATAAGTTCATGTTCCTTATGGAATAAATCATGACATTAGAAGAATAACTAATTGAGAAGGAGAAAAATTATGTTTTTTAAAAAGAAATCAAACGGAGTAGATGCATTTATGGAAGGGACACTTGTTCCATTAGAAAAAGTTAATGATCCAGTATTTGCACAAAAAATGATGGGTGACGGATTTGCGATTGAACCAACAAGTGGTGCAGTTGTATCACCTGTAGATGGAGAATTAACAATGGTATTCCATACTAAACATGCAGTTGGAATCACAACAAATGAAGGTGTTGAAGTATTGCTACACATCGGAATTAACACTGTTGAACTTGATGGAGAAGGATTCGAAATTCTAGTAGAACAAGGATCAAAAGTTAAAAAAGGCGATAAATTAATGAATGTTGACTTAGATTTAGTTAAGAAAAATGGCAAAGAAACAACTTCAATGTTTATCCTGACAAGTGGAAATACTATTTCAAAACTTAATGAAGGTGAAGTTTCTTTATCTGAAGAAAATGTTGCTGAAATAGCTTAAATAGACGCTTTTAGACGATTATAAGATTTAAATTTAAAATTTAAGGTTCAATGTAATAGTAAGTTCCGTATTTCTAGTTTTATAGAAAAGAGTAGAAT
>CAYPHX010000081.1:0-4209 GCA_964410635.1 uncultured Erysipelothrix sp.
AATTGTTCCATCTTTAGCGTAAGGCGCTGTATCTTCACAAACGAAGTTCTTTCTACTAATACTCTCATCCAGGTTTCCAAAAATGAAATTGGTCGCAATTCTATAGATAATCTCACTAGGAGCAAAACCATAGACTTGATTCTCCAGAATGTGTTTTATTCTTGTTCTGTCATTTGGAAATTCTTTCTTAATGACAGCACTATTAAACAAACGCTTAACAATTTCAGTAATGTATAGCCCTGATTTCATATATAAATCAATAAAAGTTTTACTAGAATCATCATAGATATCAGGATTTTCATCTTCCAAAGTTTGAACCATTTTCTTAACTACATCTTTTGGCGTAAAGATTTGATTGGTTTTTTGAGGTGGAATATAGTCAAAAATGTCTTCCTCTAAATCCTCAAAATAGTTTGCAAGATCACTTCTCTTCCTTAAGAATTCTAAAACAGATTGATTAAATACTGTTTCATCAAATAACCTACCTTCAAAATGATGAACCTTACCATCTTCTTCATAATCTCCACCATCACGTAAGAAAACAAACTGATCAATTGTAATGCCAGTTACTTCTTCAAACACATCATTTGGTACATAAGCATCAAACTTATCTAGAGTTAAGTTTTCATCACCATAAGCCATCAAAAAACTAGGAATCGTTCTTGCAAATCCTCTTAATCGAGATCTCACATTATCTTCTACCGAAGTTTTCTTTTGATTCTCTTTCTTTTGTTCTTGTTCTTTAACAATCTCAACCTTAACATTCTCAACAGTTTGAGAGACTTCAACTTCTAACTGTTTTTGGAATAGCTGAACAGCATCCTGAAGAGTATTTGTCCATTCATTATGAATCTCATTTTGCTCGTTATCTGTTTTTGAATTTTTCAGTTTTACTTTATACTCTTTTTCAATAAGAGCCTTTTGAATATTAAAATCTGTTGTAGCTTTCTTAACTGTCCGTTCTACTTCATCAGCAATCTTATTTTGTACTTTCTTCGTGCCATTGTTAGTTAATCCATACTCTTCTTTTACACTCATTAGAGCATCTGAAAAATCAGGAATAATCGCTTTGCTAATTTCTTTAGCAAAATTATCTACAGAAACGGTCTCTTCACGATTTAAATCTATTATAGGGATTGCTTTCTCTACATCATAAATTTTATGACCAAATATCGCCTCTGTCTTATTGATGATAAGTTCTCCGCTCACTTTGGCATCACCCTCATTATCAACTTGGACACCCTTTAAATCAACTTTCCTTTTAGGATCTTTAAGTCTTCCTTGAGACTCTTCTTTTAATTTGTCTAAAATATCTAAAGCAACTTGAGGTGCTGAGAATATACCAGAAATATTTGAAAATAATAAGTTGCTCATGAACCCACGTCTTACAACTTCAGAAGCTTTTAAAGTTCTTGGAATTGTCAATACATCATTAACATCCAATTCTTTCATCACACCGTCGGAGTCCTCACCTATTATTGGAAAGAAGTTCAATAATCGCTTGATATTTTCTTTGCGATCCTCAGAAGTGCCACCACCACCTGATGTGGTTGTATTTAAATTGTTCGCAAATTCATCAAAGATAACAAGGGTTCTTTCAGGTGCAAAATCAAAGACATAAGCATTTTGCTTTTGATAAACCACACTCTTACCATCAATATTCTCTTCCCATTCATAAGGATTTTGAGCTCTAAATGCTGCTTGCATATACTGAGCTGCTGATTTCATATTGCTTAGCATTAAAACAGCTGTCCACTCGGGTATCGTTACACCGGTTGTTAATTGTCCTACTGAGATAGTAATTGTCTTATCATAGCTCTCAATTGCATTCCTTACTCTAAAGAGTGAAGTAATACTATCCCCTGTATCATCAATTTTACCATCACCAGCTGCTAACACTATTTCATAATCTTTAAAAACTGGATGAGTTTTAAGCAATTTCGCTAGTGCTCTGGCGCTTGCTACCCGTTCTAATATCCAAAAAGTGTGTTTTAACTCATTTCTAAGTTCATCGGTTGAAAAAGGATACTTCTCATTGGTTGTTAGTGTGTCCAACCACTTAAGAACTGCTTTTTCATAAACAAACGAACCATCTTCCTTAGTAGAAAAGAACTCATTTAAATCAAAAGCATAATCTACTTCTTCCCCTTCAAGATTAGCACCCTTATTCACTTCATCTGTAATGGCTTGGGACATTTGATAAGTCAACATATTGAGCTGAGGCAAAGATTTATAAGGATTTTCCTCTTCATTTTCGGGATTCCAATTATTCTTAGCTTCTTGTTCTTCCTCATATGACCAGTTATAAATCTGGTCGCTATTAAACTTACCGCTAGCAATCGCTTTAAAAGGCGTTCCAGATAAATGCAACGTGAACTTCCGTGTTATTTTGTCAAAAGCAACATCAGTTTTAAATGTGTCAACACCCTCATGTGCTTCATCTATAATTAATAAATCCCATCTTTCCTGAACAGCCCAATAGAGCTTATCGTAAGTTCCGCCAAAATAGATGGATCCTTTTAAGTCTTGTAAACTCAAAAAAGCTATCTGCCCTGCTTCAGGGTGATTATTATAATGGGCATTGTACTCTAGTCTGTTTAATACTTCATTACTGCTGATTGAATTTGATTCACTCACAAACACATAATCCGTTTGCCATCCAATAAATTTCTTGAAGTCATCAAACCAAGAATTTGCAACAGCAGGTCGATTCGTTACAACCAACACTCTCTTAGCATCTAATTTTCTTGCTAAATCATAAGCAGTCAAAGTCTTCCCAAAACGCGGCTTCGCATTCCAAAGAAATTCACCATTTGGATTGTCCTTAGCATAATCCAAAGTCATTTGAACTGCTTCTTCCTGCTCTTTTCTTAACGAATATGTAAGCTTTAAGTCTGTTTGAATGTCATCATATTTTTGAAAAGTGAAATCAATAAATAACTTTTCAGACTCCATTTCTTTTCCAGCACCAAATTCAAACCATTCTTTTCCTTTTTCTCTCGGAATATTATGTTTGGCTATATACGAATGAAATTGATGATCTTTAAAATACTGTCCTGTATTAAAACGTGCGATATGACTCCATAGTGTTTTCGTATCTACGCCAATTGTTCGACTTTGTTCCAAGATACGTTTTTCAACTTCACGATCAGTGTAACCGATCTTTACCCAACCTAATCGTTTGGGATAGTCAGGGATAATGTAAGCGTAGATACTTGGTTGAATCTCTTCTTTAGTATTGATTATACTTTTGATATCCATATTACTCCATCTCCTTCACATTAGATTCAATGAAGTCGATTTCTTCCTGACTCAAGCCGTATTTCTTATATAGTTGTTTATCAATTTCTGATATCGATTGTGTCCAATCAATATCAGAATTTGGTGTAAAATCTTGCACTGGAACAAAACTCCACTTTGATGGTGGATTGTGTTGAGTTGTTTTCTTTATACTAAGCAAAGCTCTTGCTAGCTTTGTTTTAATGTATTTTAAAGCATTTTCTGCTTCCACTTTAGTATCAAAAGCTCCTACAGAAATAAAAGTTGGGGTAGCCGACATATTAGGCAAACCAATAACTGGAGTGCTAATTATTTCTCCTAATAATCCACTTCCATTTGATTCTGGAATGAATACCTTATATTTACTTATATTATTATTACCAGGATATCTTGGTTCTAAGTATTTATTCTCTATCCATCTGTACTCTCTAACTCCGTTAAACAATCCTAATAATTTATAATAGTTACTTTTATCAAAAGGTTCTGATTCCTTAAAAGCAAAAGGTAATGTATTGAAAGTAGATGATTTAATTTCATACTCTTCGTTTGGCGATAATTTACTTACATTAGGATGTCTTTTTTTAATTTCCTTTAACCTAATATTTATAGATTCTGGATAATCTTTTAAAAATAAACTGTTAAATTTTAAGTCAGAGCGTCCACCAAACATAATTGAAGACAAACTTTTGTTTTCAGTTTGCTTAAAAATACTAGCAATTTTCCTTAAGTCATCATTAGGAATAAATTCTCCAATTGGATTAAACTTTTTCATTGAATCGCCATAAATAATAACAACTCCACCTTTAATATCTGTATTGGGGAAAATTTCAGCAGAGTCTTGTTTGAAAAACACTACTTTTAAGTGGTCATTATTTAGCATTTTTTGGTTCCACTCAGTTGGAGTTAATCCTGTATTAAATAAAAATCGCG
>CAYPHX010000082.1:0-4102 GCA_964410635.1 uncultured Erysipelothrix sp.
AAAAGCATCGCAAAGCGATGCTTTTGTATATACTTATTCATTATTCTTTAACTATTCACCTTTTGGTTTATAGAATGATCTGTTTTCTAAAGCAAATTCTCTTAAGGAGAATGTACCGGGTTCTGTATCTCTCATGAGTTTTTCAAACATGTTCATTCTCGCATCAATGTTATCTAAGAAGTTTAGAATCTCTGCTTCCACGACATGTGGTTTTACAGGTGATCCATATTCTAGTTGTCCATGATGACTTAATACTAAGTGACGTAGTAACATACTTTCTTCTGTTTCTAATAGTCCTAGGTCTTTTATGATGTCATAAAGGTGTGCGTGCATCATTGAAATATGTCCCAGTAGTTTCCCTTGGTTTGTATATTGACTTAATACAGCCTGTGTATATTCATCAATCTTACCCATATCATGAATTAAAACCCCTGATAGCAGTAAGTCTAAATTGAGTTGTGGATAGATATCTTTCATTGCGACCGCTGTTTTAGCCATCCCTAGTACGTGTACTGCAAGTCCACCAACAAAGTCGTGGTGATTTCTTGTTGCAGCAGGATACAGATAGAAATCATCGCCATAATGTTTAAAGCAAGCTTCTACAATAGTTGAGTAGATTGGACTTTCAATCATCCCGACGTATCCTTGAATTAATTCTTTCAGTTCTTCTTTTGTGTATTCTGATGAAACGACGAATTCTGCTAAGTCAAAAGTTTCTTCAAAATTAATATTGTGTACGCGTACTTGTAAGTTTTGACGGTACATAAGTACATCACATTTTACAACACCAATGGCGCCGCTTACTACGAGCTTTTCAAATGCAGGATTAACATCCCACCATTTCCCTTCAATAACACCTGTGTTATCTTGGAACGTAATTGATAAATAAGGTGCCCCATTTTGTGTTACACCTTTTGTAACATTGTTTATTAGCAGTGGTATTTCTACTTGCATGCCGTTTTTTAATTCATTAATCTTCACTTTGTTCGTTTTCCTCCATCACTTTTTTTACTAAGTTGTACGCATATCCTTTGGATAAGGCACTCTTAATTACTTTTTGGTCTAAATCATAACCACTAAATTTTCTTTCGTAGCGTTTGAATGCTTGATTGATAACTTTTCTTAGACTTTCAAGTTCGTCTTCTTTATCATAGTCATCTTCTACCAACATAATGATACTATCTAACACATCAAATTCATAGCCTTGACGTACAAGATGTTCTTTTAATTTGTTAGTACGACCCATTGTTGAGCCATCATTATTACGTCTTAGAAAGCTTTCAGCACGTTCAACACCACGTTTAATGTAATCTTCACGGGGTTCATTTGATATTTCATCTTCAATATCTTGAATATTGAGTCCTCTTTTGAGTAAGTCATCGGTAATCCATTTATTACCACGATTTTGATATCTGAAGTATGATACTTTTTCCTTTAAGTATCGCAAATCATCAACAAGACGTCTTTCTCGTAATCGTTCAAGTACAACTTCTAGCTCTTCATCTGATACATTCATTTTTGTGCGGATATGGTCTGTGATTTCTAGTTCAGTGTAATCTCTTAATGCAATACGCTTTAGAGCAATTTGCATCGCTTCATTTATTTTTTGTTTTTCTTCAAATGAAATAATATCATTTCTTGATATTTCCATCCCTACCATCATCTCCTCATTATCAAATAGATCCGTATCAAAAGTTAAGTGCTCTAGTTGTCCATCTTGTAATAAAGTAACCTGGACACTGTCCTCTTCTTCTTGTATTGACTCAATAACATATTTTCCAAAGTAACGATCAATTGCTTTTTCATAAACAGATAACACTGATTTAGCAAAAACTTGTAAATCATAAGGGTACAAGACCGCATCAATGTTAGATCTAAGTCGTGTTTTTTCTCCTTCACTCATTTCTATATATGTATCTACTTTTTCTGCAAAGCTTATTGCATCTTCAAAGATAAATCCTGTTTCATTATCAATAATAATTTCTTCCAGTGGTTTATCAAATCGTGCAAAGACGCCAATCCCACTTGCGAGGGCTTCTATATATGTGAGCCCTTGTGTTTCTGTGAGTGATGCACTTACAAAAGCATTGGATGCTTGGTAGTAAGCTGGCACTAAATCTGGTGATACAGGACCTACAAATTCAATATGTTCTACAATCTTAAGTTTATCTGCCAGTTCTTTTAAATCGTTTAGTTGGGGTCCACCACCAACAATCATCATTTTGACATCATTACGTCTTTTTAAGAGTTCTGCAAATCCTTCTATCCCAAGATCAATACTTTTTTCTTGGGCAATTCTTCCAACATAAGTAATTACAAAATAACCGTCAAGATTGTGTTTTTCCTTAACCATTTTTATATTTTCTTCATCATGTGTCTTAAACTTATCAAAATTTAAGCCTGTTGGAATTACTGAGATTTCTTTTTGAATATCATATCGTAATAACATTTCTTTCGTTTTACTTGAAGGCGCAATAATCGCTTGTAAGTTTTTAGCATACATGCGACTTAACTTAGCAACAGCTTTTTTACCTAGTGTATCCACTGTTTTTAAGTTAAATACGTTTAGATAATGTGTATAGTCTTCATATTGTGTGTGGTATGTTGAAATCATGGGAAGTTTATAATACTTCGCAACAATTCTTCCAAATATACCGATACCAAATTCAGAATGGGTATGGACAATATCCAAATCCATTTCTTTAATCACGTTCATTGCTTGAAGATGAATGGGAGAACTGAGTTTATAGCCATATAAAAACTTTAACTCAAGTCCTGGTAAGTATAAGACATTATCTTCAAGGTAGTTCTTAGTTACCAGTGGATGAGTCGTAATGACAAAAACAGTGTGGCCCTCATTTTCCAAACCTTCTTTTAAGGCTTTTACTGAAGTTACAACACCGTTTATATCGGGCATATACGTGTCTGTGAATAATCCTATTCTCATAGTTATCCCCTTTCTAATCTAATAATACAACTGATTCTTTTTTATCTACTTCATTTAAGTACACTTTTACAGTTTCAGAGATGGATGTTGGGATATTCTTTCCAACGATATCAGCTCTGATGGGTAATTCTCTATGACCTCTATCAACCAGTACTGCAAGTTGAATTTGTCTGGGTCTTCCATTAAATACAATCCCATCCATTGCAGCGCGTACTGTACGACCCTTAAATAAAACATCATCCACAATCACTACAACACGATCTTGTACTGAAATGGGTAGTTTCATAGCTTGAGTTGAAGATGGTTTATCATCTCTCCAGTAACTAACATCAAGTGATGCTACTGGCACAGTAGTTTTTTCAATCTTCTCTAATAGTTTAGCCAATCTAAATGCTAAGTTAGCACCACGAGTTTCGATCCCAAGAAGAATCACCTTGTCTAAACCTTTATTTTTTTCAATGATTTCATGAGCCATTCTAACTAAAGAACGATTCATTGCGCTTTCATCCATTATTATTTTCATAATACACCTCTACTTCTATTATAACAAACGCACCTTAAAAATGATATGTGAAACTATGATGTATATTTTAAGACTTTCTTAAGTTTAATTGATAATGAAAAAGCCACATAAAGTAGCTTTGAGATAAAATGGTAGGGGTAGTAGGAATCAAATTCATTATGCTTCAATCACTACAATCTCTGGCTTCGCAAAGAAACGGATTGGAAGGAAAAAGACTAGACCCCCTAACCCACTACTTACATAGATATATTTATCTTTGCGTTCAATGAGTCCATGTAGATATCGATTTTTATATTTTGAAGGTACAATGGGTGCGTATAGTCCAAATAGATTAACTTGCCCAGCGTGATGATGTCCTGATAGTGTTATATCAAATGTATAGTCATCGATATAGTTTTCAAAATCATCGGGCTCATGTATTAGAAGAATATTATTATCTATATCACTAATCTTTGGCATTTTAGGATTGCCATCACGCAAATCATCCAGTCCTGTAATATTAATTCCTTTGTATTGTACTGTTTCATTGATTAGAAGGTTAATACCTGCTTTTTCACAACCTTCTTTAACGCCTTCTACATCTTTATAGTCATGGTTTCCTAAGATTCCAATCTTATCAGCATGAATATCTT
>CAYPHX010000083.1:0-4055 GCA_964410635.1 uncultured Erysipelothrix sp.
GATAATGCCAATTGCCAAAGTAAAAGTTTCTTAGTTTTGACAGCTGATAAATCAATCCCTAATTTATTCTCAATCTTGATATAGCCTTCAAGAATATTATGAAGTATTAAGAATTCTAGAATAAATCCCAAAATACTTAGAATACTTAGAAGTGCACCTTGTGTAACAAAGGTTAGTATATTGTTAAGAAAGAAAAATATATTAACAATAACACTTGCTATGATTAACTTAAAGAGTGTCTCTTCGTAAACATTTTCCTGATCTTGTATCTCTTTTACACCAAAATAAACAATTAACCATCCAAGAAACGCCGGAAGTATATGTACATACTTTCCTGTACTTTGAACTAAATTACCTGAAATTTCGACAACATCACCAATTGGGAGTTTAAAGCTAAAAGTAAAAATTAAAAAAGCGATAAATATTTTTTTCATTTGTATTTCCATCCTTCTATACAAGTATATAGAGATTTACCCTAGCATACAAGATAAAAAAAACTACCACTCTTAAAGTGTATCCTTAATGGATTGACTTAAAAGTGGTAGTTTATCAACTAATTAAGATTAGCGTGCGTAGTAAGGTACTACGTGTTTTGGCAATCCTTTTTCATCATAAAGAATGACTGGTTGACCTTTTAGTAAAGGTGTAATGTAGTCAAGTGCTTCTTGTGTGATTCCAGCAAAGTCTGGTAGAATCCACTCCATTGGGAAGTTCTTTACGTGGTTTGCAATGTTTGATGCATCTGTAGCGATGTATTCTACATCATACTCTTCTGTATCACGACGTACAACACATACAGTTTTACCTGTGAATGTTCCGTCTGTTGAACGCATGTGTGCTGACATTCCTAAACGGAATGATTCAGTAACGTCAACGAGTGATTGTTCTGTAGCATGTGATCTTTGTGCGTTTGCTAAGTCTTGTACTTTTGCACGTGGTGATAATCCTGCTGCTAGGATCATATCGCGAAGTGCGTGTCCTGATCCACCTAATACAGCGTGTCCGAATGTATCATCTTTTGATTCGCCTGCTGCTAAGTATGTTCCATCAGCGTAACGTACACCTTCTGAAACTACAATGTAGCATTTTCCTTTTTCATCCATGTGACGTTTTACTGCCGCTAGGAAGTCTTCTTTAACAAATGGTACTTCTGGTAATACAAGAACATCAACGATGCCTGTAACACATGAACTTGCTGCCATCCAGCCAGCGTCACGTCCCATTGTTTCAAGAATAAATACATCTTCACGTGTGTAGACTGTTGAGTCTAAGTGAGTTTGTAATGCTGTTGTAGCAATGAATTTTGCTGCTGAAGCAAAACCTGGACTGTGGTCCATAACCATAAGGTCATTATCAACAGTTTTTGGACATCCAACAAAACGACGTCCTTTAATTCCGTTAGCTTCTGCGTATTGTGTTAATGCGTAAACTGTATCCATTGAGTCGTTTCCACCTGTGTAGAATACTGTTTCAATGTCATACTTCTCTAAAATTTCAAAGAATTTTACGAAGTCTGCTGTGTTTTCACGTAATAACTTGTAACGGCATGAACCTAAAGCACTTGATGGTGTTTGGCGTAAAACGCGGTTTTCCTCATCGCTCATGTCTGTTAGATCAACAAACATTTCTGCTAAGATTCCTTCAATTCCGTGTAATCCTCCATAAACTTTATCGTAGTATGGGTTCATTTGATTCGCTTTTACAACCCCTGCAACAGTCGCATTAATAACTGATGTTGGGCCGCCTGATTGTGCAACTAAACAATTTGCCATAATGTATAACTCTCCTTCTCAATTTTCAATTTATATTATACACTAAAAACTACAATAACCAAAGCATTTCATGATGAAAGCGAATACAAGCATCAAACAGTCTCCTAACTTCTCAATACGCTAAGAAGTAAGCATTAAAAAAGCCCAAATAATATCATTATTTGACCTTTTTGGTATTTATTTATTTAGGGAAATCATAAGTACTCAGCACATCAGCTAGAATCGATACAATATTTGGGTCATATAATGTTCCAGCATTACCTTCCATTATATGCATAATATCTTTCAATTGATTGCCTTTAACATGTGGTTGTTTTAAATGATATAGTTTGCTGACTGATGAAGACACTCTTAGAATTCTTGAACTGATAGGAATCTCTTCCCCTGCAAGACCATGCGGCCCACCACTGCCATCATAATTTTCTTTATAAAGTAAGACACCATTTGCTAAATGAGAGTACTCAGGCATCGCTGAGAATATTCTAAAGGCATATTCTGTATGTTTATCATAGGCATCACGAGCTTCTAAATCACCTGGTGCAAGTTGTACATCATGATTTAATACGATCTTTCCAATCGCATGATACTTACCAGCACTACTTGCAAGCTGGACCATCTCACTACCAAGACCTAATGCAACCGCAAGATCATAACTCAGTTTTGATACAAACTTAGAATGCACTGCTTCATATGGATCACGCTCTACCAACTCTTCGAACATACGATAAATTAAATGATCTCGTGATAATTTACTTGTAAGCATCTTATCATGATACATATTCAACTCAGCCTGTTCTAATAGATCACTAAAGAAGAGTTCTCCCGATTCATGGTATGCAGAACCTATCGCAATTGATAAAGGCATTCTATTAACCCTGACTTTAGAAACTTCATTTTCAACACGACGAATATATGTAATCACTTCTGTCTCAGTCACATCATTCAAGACAACTGCAAATTCATCCCCACCAATACGAATAACATTATCTTGATCTTTCTTTATTTTCATTAAAATATCTGAAGTGCTTTTAATGATTTCATCACCCATCTTGTGACCAAAGGCATCGTTAATAACTTTTAAACCATTACAATCTACAATAATCAATGCAAAATTCTCCATGTGTTCATTATGAAGATTCGTGACAAGTTCCTTTAGATAGTGACGATTATAAACACCAGTTAAGGCATCACGATAAGCAAAGTCATAACTCTTAATCAAAGTACTTCTTCTCAAACTCGTATCTCTAAAACTTAAGACATAACCCGTTTTAAAGCCATCCAATTCCAATACTTCATTTACAACTAATTCAATAACAACACGTGTATCTTTAAATGGTGTCTCAAGCCAAGTATATTCATATACGGCACTAACAAGGGGAAATTTCAGCTTGATTTCTCTATTATTTCGATCAAAAATCTTAAATATATCCAAAATATTACGTTTATTTAAATCATTTACACCAATTATTTCATACATTTTATCATTCGAAAAGGTAATAATTCCATTGTTATCTACCGCTACAAGACCATCATCCATAGAGTTTAATAAGGTTGCTAAAACATCAAAATGACTTGATGAAAACGGGATAATTTCTCCTGCCAAGAGCAGATTAATAAATATATTATTATCATCTATCTTACTTGCATAAACATTAAAGACCTTCAATCCATCGACATTAACCGACAGTGATCCATTGATATAAGCATCATTAAGAACCTCATCAAGAAAGCTTTCTTTATAAATTCCTATATCAGCAATATCTTCAAATAAATCATTATCAAACAAAGCAAGATACTTAGAAAAAGCAATAGAAGCAGACTTTAATACACCTTTATTATCAACTCTAAAACTTAAAGGAGCCTGTGAGAAATCCATAAACAATTCACGAATCGATTGCGCACCATTTTTAAGATATTTACTTACATTTTCAATCTCGATGATTTCATAGTTATCACTCACATAGCTTTTACCACTATAACGTTCACCCTTAATAAAAAGAACAAACTCACCATCTTTAACATACTCCTCAAAAGCAGGTTCAGTTTTTAGGAAATAATCAAGTTTCAAAGACTTCTGGAGTTTTGGAAAAAGCAGTTTCATGCCATCAGTATAGATTTCAATACGACCCTTTTGATCGACAATAAGCATTAACTTATCCTGATTAACCATTGTAAGATATATATTATAACGGTTTCTTAATGCAAGACGAATTAAAAAGAGTAATAGCATTGCAATCGCAACAAGTGAAAACATCACCCAAAACTCTTCATATTCAAATAAAG
>CAYPHX010000084.1:0-1945 GCA_964410635.1 uncultured Erysipelothrix sp.
ATCAACTGATCCACCACGTTCACCAAATTCCAACTCTTTTTTTACTGTTAACAATAGAGATCCAGAACCCATTGTAGGGTCATATACCGTGAACTGATTACCATCATCTTCTACACCTAAGGTAACGATTTTGGCAAGTACTACACTTACCTCGTGTGGAGTATAAAACTCTCCACCTTTTTTCCCAGCTGAAGCCGCAAACTCACCAATTAGATACTCATAAACATCACCGAGTATATCTTTGCCTGAGTTATCTTTAAAATCAAATTCATTAATCATTTCCACAATGTCATATAGTGCTTTAGATCTTTCGTTTAAACTAGAACCAAGTCTAGAATCTCCTAGATTTATATCCGCAAAAATATTTTCAAAGTCGTCAATTGAATCTTCATTCCTCTTTAAGTTTGTCTCAAATGATTCAAATAAATTGTGAAAATCACTAGCAATAATTTTGTGGGTGCTTATTTTTTCAACGAGTTTAGACCACATGTTTTCCGGAGTTATTGCATAACCCAAACTTCTAACAATATCAACGATATACTCATCAATCTCTTCTTCGTCTTTATTAATGTCTAATTCATAAAATTCTGTTAAATTATTGTTTTTTAAATACTCGTCCTGTCTTTCAGACAGATAACGATAGAACATAAACGGAAGAATATAATTTTTATATTCAGACGCATCCATTGTTCCACGTAGTTTATTGGCCATTGCCCATAGTTGTGAAGTTACACTTTTTGCATTGTTTTTACTCATTATTCATACTCCTTCATTTTTTCTGCCAAATTGTGAATTGCATCTCTGAATTGATTTCTATACCTGATCCAAGAAAGATTTGCATATTCTTTTATTGCGTACAATTTATAATCATCTTTTGCTTCAATTAATAGAGAGCTTACTGCTCCTTGATTATCTAGATCATTCTCTCCTTTTTTATGTCTCTTTGTCATATCATATAGTTTCTTTGGAGTAATTATGTTACCAATACCCCACTCATAAATAAACTTAGAAATAATATTATAATCGGCTTCTGTTTCTGAAATTTCTAATGCGTTATTTATTGCTTCATAATCATTTGATACAGGATATTTATCAAAAGTGACTTCACCGTCAAATATCTTGTCAATAAATCTTTGCATTCGGGTTCTTTCCATATCATTTTCTAGCTTGTTCAGTTCGTTTTTGATTAGTTCACGAGTACGCGTAGCTACTGACATTTCATTATTATTAACTTCGTTTGCCATCTGAGCAATCAATTCAACTAGATAATCATAGTTAATTATTACATCCAGTACATGTTCCATATCCAAGTCAATCATAGATAGATCTATATTTTCACTTTTAGCGATCCTATCTTTTAATTCGTTGGAGATATTTGTTGTTAAGCGCAATTCCTCTTCTTCACTTAACCCAATAGATTCATAAAATTTATTTATATCATCCTTTGGATAACCAGTTTCTGTTTTATCATCATAGGGATATTGCTTTACTTTATTGATCAGCTTATTGTACTCTTTAAGTGAATCATAAAGAGCTTCTTGGGAATGTTCACTTCGTGGAACCATTACAAATCCTTCTGTAGATTCACGAATGTCCAAAATCAATCCCTGAAGTTCATCAATAGTTTGATTATAATCTACCGCTAGAATTCCTTCTTTAGTATTAAGATCAATCATTTCATCTAAAGACATTTGGATATTTGCAGAGTCACGATTCGAATAGATTGCGAACGCCTTATTCATTTCCAACTCATTTTGTGTTGGCCAACGATAATTAACAACATTACCCCATGGTTTCTTTTCAAAATTATGTAGTCTATTTGTACGGGAGTATGCTTGAATTAAGTTACTTCCTTTAAAAGTTCTATCAATATAGAGTGTATTCAGTTCAGGAGCATCAAAACCAGTTAATAATTGGTCAATCACTATAACTAAATCTAAATAAT
>CAYPHX010000084.1:1958-2674 GCA_964410635.1 uncultured Erysipelothrix sp.
GCAGTTTTATTTAGTCGGCTGGTTAGATCCTCTAAATATTCCTTGACAGTTGTCATGTCAAATGAGGTTCCAAACATTTTATTATAATCTGTAATTACTTCATGTAAATTCTCATTTGCTTCAGTTTGGTAATCTGTATTACTTGAAACTTGAGAAAAACTTACTCCAATTTTTATCCTTTTTTCTTCAGGCAGCTGTTGCATTTGATTATGAAATTCTTTATAATACTCCATCACACGTGGTCGGCTTGTCTTTGCGCCACCAAGTCTAACTGTAAATAATGCATTATATAATCGTTTATTTGATCTACTATCCCAATTTTTAAGGATATCTTCTACAACTAACTCAACATGTTCATGCTTCATATCATAAACACTTGCTTTTAATTTATCATCCATATCTTCTTCAGTTGGGTTACTTGGAGCCGTTATCGTTTCCTTAAACTCTACTTTAAAACCTAATACGTTTCTATCAGCAATTGCTTCTTTAATTGTATAACCATGTAGTAAGTCTCCAAAAGTCTCACTTGTTTGTGGGAATCGTGGAGTACCTGTATAACCAACCCAAGCTGAACCTTGAATTGCCTCCCTTACTCTTTCAAGCATTCCATCTCTATCTTGGCCATCACCTGTTGAACGATGTGCTTCGTCAACTATGAAGACAATGTTCTGATTATTGTGTTTAAAGCTTTTCCTACTTACCAAAAGCGACTGTAC
>CAYPHX010000084.1:2716-4041 GCA_964410635.1 uncultured Erysipelothrix sp.
TGCTTGTAACGATGATATTTTGTGAACTCTTAGTATTAAATTTTCGTTGCAATTCGTTAATGCTTGCAGTATCATCAATAACGCCATTACCACCCACAGAAGGATCATAAGCCTTATATGCTTCTGATGTTTGATTTGTAAGAGCTATTCTATCAACTAAGAATACTACCTTATCAACTCTTGGCATTCTGCTCGCAAGCCATGCTGTCTTGAAACTAGTAATTGTCTTACCACTACCTGTGGTGTGCCAAACATACCCTAGCTTTCCGTTATCCCTTCTAAAGTCATGATTTTTTAATCTACCAAGTACTTCTTTAGTTGCATAAACTTGGTATGGTCTCATCACCTTAATTGATTCCTTATTCTTGGTACCATCAAGAATCATATATCTTGTGGATAAATCATGAGCCATTGGAATAGAAAGCACTTTATCCGCAAATGTTTTCCATGATACTATCGGATGTGATTTTTTTTCATCTTGCCATTGAAAAGCAAAAGCTTTATTAAATAGTTCAACTGTTGTATTAGCCATATAGCGAATCTCATGAGGTGTCATCGCAATTAATATTTGTGTAGTAGAATATATATCTCCATATTGCCTTTCAGCAATATACTGTTCCATTTGATTTAACGATTCATTTGCATTTCTCATTGCACGTTTTAATTCTATTTGAATAACAGGTAATCCATTAATTAGTAAGGTCACATCAAACCTGCGTTTTTGCTTGCCATCAATGACTCGTGGTCTCTCAATTTGATTCACAACCTCATATACGGTATCTCCTGCTCCAACTTGTGCTTGATCAAAAACAGTCAAAAAAGCATTTTCACCATTATCAAGTTCAACTAAAACTTCTGATACACCATTTACTCCATATAAAAATTGTCCCGCTTTATAAGGAGTGCTTAAATCATTTATTACCTTCTTAACTTGAGAAAACTCATTCTCACTTAAAGGTTTACTAATTTTGTCCCTATTATTTCGTTCTAATACAGACTTAAAGTTATCCCAAAGAGCTTCCGTAGTCTTAATTTCCTTACGATAATTCCATTGTTTCACACTTCCAATATTACAAAGGTAATCTATTACTTCATTTTCAAACATTTGTTCATTTTTGCTTTTTAATGTCATACATACCCTCCTATATAAACATATTTTTTAAGTAATACTCTTTCATCTCTTGAAGTTTTTCTAACTTACGATGATGAAGAGTAATAGTATTATCTATACTTGAAAATATCATTCCAATATATATTGACTCAACATTGCTTTTAGGAACTCTTATAGGCATAACGCCTAAATCACTACTATTAATTGCCGGATA
>CAYPHX010000085.1:0-1680 GCA_964410635.1 uncultured Erysipelothrix sp.
GACCTTGGCGGTTCAACATATTATTTATCAGATTGTTCATCCACTTGTGCAATGATTCAAAGATTACCAACAAATAAAGAACTAGGTAATCTAAGCCTTGTTCTTAGGCCTGATACCAGACTCATTGTTTTAAGAGATTATAATTCCTTTCCGGATAGTGTCCAAGTTAATTACGCGACATACTCCGATCAACAAGTAAGAAGATCATTTACGATAGAGATTGGAGAGTAAGATGAAAAGAAAAATTATAAAACTTTTTACAATCAACATAGTCTTATTACTACTACTCACATACATCAATGGATACAGACTAACAAGATATAGTATATATAAAGGCTATATGTCACACTATGAGGCTGAGAGCTATGAGGAGTTACTGAGAGAAAAAGAGTTCAGTGTTGTAAAATACGACAATAATATAGTAACATTCTTCTTTGAACCAAATTACTTGCTTCAAAGATTAGATAATTGGAAGTATGTAAATCAACCTATTGTTGCCACAAATGAAAATACGTACTTAAATTATACACTCGAATTTAGAAAAGATAGTAGTATAAACTTTGATCATTATCTAATGAGTTCAGGTATGCTTGTCTATTCTAAAATTGGTCCTATAGATATTAAACTCGGATCTCTTAGTGACCAAAGTAAATTGGTAGATATTGAATATTCTATTGAATCAATATACGATAATATATACTACTACAAATTTAAAGTACCGGTAGAACTTGAAGACATGGATAACCGTTTTGTTTTCTTTCAAAATGATGAAAGAATTTATGATTCACTATTTAGTGATCGTTCAATTGATAAGCTTGTATATAACGGAATTGACTACGGCTCAAGAAAATTTATCGATGTACTTCAAGGGGTTCCTTCAGGTTATGTAAACTATTCAGTTCCTATTGATGATATTGAACCTATTCTAAAATTCAATTATTACTATGATACTGACGATGCATGGTATAAATCACTATATGAGGATGATGATGATGATGATGAAGTTGATTACGGAATGATGGATGTTTTACTATTTAAGTACAAAGATGATTACTATTATGATACAAACATTTCCAAAAATACCGAAGAACTAAATCCAAGTTTACTGGATAAGGAAGCTTTACTGCATAATTTAAAAATTCTAGAAAATAACATAAAACAAGAAATAGGAGAATAAAAATGAAAAAAACTGAATCAATTAAATCAAGCGGACAACTACTACTATTATCACTATTACAATCTAAAGATATGTATGGGTATGAAATGATTGAGGCATTACGCCTGAGATCAGAAAATATATTCGACCTTAAAGAAGGGACACTTTATCCATTACTTCATCGATTAGAAAATCAAAAATTCCTTAAATCATATACCCAAAAAACTTCTGATAACAGGCAAAGAAAATATTACCAAATCACAAAAAAAGGACTCAAAGTTCTTGCGGAAGAAAAAGAGTCATGGGAAGCTTATTCAGATGCTGTGTCTAAAGTTGTAAATTATGCGTTATGAAAAAGCAAATAGATCAATTTCTTGATCAAGCCACACAAGATATATTTTCGCGTAAGAAAATAAAAGAAGCACGTGCTGAGTTAGAATCGCATATTTATGAATCGATTGATCATTACTCACGTAGTATGTCACAAAACTTAGCAGTACAACAAACGCTTAAAGATATGGGAA
>CAYPHX010000085.1:1780-4023 GCA_964410635.1 uncultured Erysipelothrix sp.
GATAACACAAGATATCAAATTGAAAATATTCTTACACTTCAAGATGGTAGCACTGTTTTATACTCAAGAAAATCAAAGATCAACTTCTTTGGCCCTGCGATGACTACCTATTCATTAAAAGATTGCTCAACAGGTTGTTTTATCACGTACTATGTACCAGATAATCTGATTGACAATATGTATATGACCGCTACTGGAATACTCAACAATCGTTCGTTGATAGTTTTAGATACTTTCGAAGACAAGATTACTTTAAACTATGAGTCTATCTTAGAAAATTTAAATGATATTACTATAGAACTCGATTTAGGAGGTATATAATGAGAAAAAAATTATTAATCGCATCAATTGTGAGTCTTCTTCTAAGTTCAGTATTGTTTATCGTTAATGGCTATCGATTCTCAAGAGATTCTTTTTATAAAGATTATGCTAAATTGGGTGGTAGCCACAGTTACAATGAAATTTATAAAACAAAAGACTATGCAATAGTAGCTTATGATGATTACATAATGGAGTTTAATTTTGATAACTTGTTATTTATTAAAAGATTAAGACCACGAAATATGATGGGCGATTATTATTTTAACTACGAAATGGGAGGTTCCCTCTATTCAAATCCTGAGATTAATATTTTCCCAAAAGATAGTTTGCTTGATATTAATTACCAAATATTTAAACATGCTCTTCTTGTGTATACTGATGTAGATAACGTGGAATTTAGTTTTGGGCATATTCAAGATAATTCTCAAGACGATCCCAATCTACTGCGAAAGACAAAGATAGATGACGGTCTTTACTTATATCAGTATTACTATCAAGATCAATTACAGAGCTTTGACTATACAGAGACTGGTTTAAACCTTTTTGCTTATCAGTCTACCAATGACACACTGAAACGAATAATAATTGATAAAAAAATTACAGCTAACTATTCAAACATAAGTTTTGAAAATAAACATTATGATACTAAGGAATTTATTGATCCCTTAAAGAATTTAGATTCTGTCAATACTTGGAGTCTAGTTCGGAATGATAACTATGAAATTATTCTACAATACAATGAACAAGATCCCAGTCATATTCACTGGAAACCAAGCTATCAAACGCAAACTACTACTTATTTTAGATATGATAATAGAATATACTATACACATAACTTAAACGATTCAGATGAGATTATTGAAGCTAATCAAGTTGATACAGAATTATTTGAGATCGCTTATGAACAGTTTAAAAGAGTTTTTCAATAAACTCTTTTTTATTAGCTTAAAAGTCGGTATACTATAGATGTATACTTGAAAGGACACAAGGTTATAATGAATAAAAAGAAACTTATTATTAATGCAGATGATTATGGTTTAACAGCAGGTGTTAGTTATGGGATCATTGAATCAAATATCAATGGTATTGTAACATCAACTACAGCACTACCTGTTAGTGAGCACTTTGAAGAAGCGATGGAACTATCAAAGAAATTTCCATCACTAAAAATTGGAATCCACCTTGGATTAACACTAAATAAAACTAAACCAGTATTAGGTGATAAAGTTCCTAGTTTAACACAAGCAGACGGTACATTCCATAAGAATAGAGATGTATTGAATCATATTAAACTTGAAGAAGTTGAATTAGAGTGGCGTGCACAGTTAGAGAAGTTTTATGCTACAGGGCATACACCAACTCATATTGATTCGCACCATAATGTTCACTGTTACACATATGAACTCTTCGATATCGCTAAGAAACTCGCTAAAGAGTATAACTTACCTATTAGAAACTACCTTCTAGAAGATGATATGGAGAAAACTACTGCAGCACTTGAAGGTGTTCGTACAACAGAAAGAACAATTCAACGATTCTATGGTCATGAAGCAGTGACTTTAGAAAATTTAGAGGCAATTTTTAAAGAAATATCTGAATCTGATGGTGAAGTATTCGAAGTGAACTGTCACCCAGCGTTTATTGATAAATCATTACAAGACAAATCCAGTTACCTTTATGAGAGAATTACTGAATTGGATGTCTTAAGATCCCAAGAAGCAAAAGATTTACTAGATAAATACAACCTAGAACTTGCTACATTTGAAATTTTATAGTTTAAATTAAGAACTGTCCTTGTGATAGTTCTTTTCTTTATGCTAAAAATGAAAAAAAGCGTAAATTTATAGCTTCTTCTGTTACTGCAATAAAAAAAGACTCCTTACGGAGTCGGTTTACCCGGCGATGGGCGCGGTTCACTAGGG
>CAYPHX010000086.1:0-1984 GCA_964410635.1 uncultured Erysipelothrix sp.
ATATTGGGCTGCCATAGCAACTACTTCTCTTAAGGATTTAATATATAAATCTAAATTTCCATTCATATCGCTGGCATCCAGTGTATAGTAACCAGCTAGTTGGATAGTTCTAACCCCTAACTTATTAGCCAACTGAATGGTTTTATGAACATATTCGATCCCTTGATTGCGGGTATTTTCATCTTTACTTCCTAAGGGAAAGTTTCTATTTAGACTTAACACAATATTAAAAATTGGCATGTCTGTCTCTATACACATTTGTTGAATCTCAGAAATTTTTTCTGATGTCCAATTTAGTCGATCAATTTTATCTGGATCAATAGACATCTCCCAGAAGTCATATCCTATTGCTTTTGCTTGTTTTAAAGATTTTGGAAAATCATTCTTCAATAACGCTTTTTCGTATATTCCAAACTTCATATAAAAGACTCCTAATCAAAGTATTTTGCGATTTCATCTTGATAATCACGAGTAGCTTGTAGTGGGTCTTCAGCACCAGCGATACTTCTTCCAATTATAAATCCATATACAGGAGTACCTTCAAAAACTTTAATATCCGCTGATTCGATTCCACCAGTTACATATACTTTAAACCCTTTTTCACTTAACTCTTTAATCTCTTCTAAAATGGTTTCACTCCACTTTTCATTTTTATCGGTAATCTCACTACCTCTATGAAAAATTAAATGAGATAATCCAAGACTAGTCCAAAATTCTAAATCTTGTTCTGAGTAAGTGTCATTTATTTCAATTAATACTTCTCTATTAGGGGCTTTACTCTTCTCTTTCACAACAGCGTGAAATGTTTCTTCTGTCGAATCACTGATAATCGTTACTACATCAGCTCCTGCTTCATAAGCCATTTTTGATAAAACTGTATCTTCATTCAAGATTTGTTTTATTTCACGAACACTTTCTAATCCAGCTTCAATTGCTAACACTGTACCTACTTCTAAAATATCTACTTCATCGGAAACTAATTGCGCTAATTCTATAGCTCTTGATTTGTCAGTCAAATCAAGAGCTAATTGTAATTTAGGTTTCATATTATTTAACCATTGTATATGCTTTTGCAGGATTTTCGTACATAAATTTATGTACAACTTCTTCAGATAATCCTTCCTCAATTAATCTAGGAATAAATTTGTCTTTGATGAAGTTAAATCCTGGTCCTCCACCATAAACTAAGTGATGAGATCTACGTCCCATATCATTACTTAGCATAATTTGGTCTTCGAACCCATCTGCTACTAATTGTTTTAATAAATCAACACGTAATTGGTCTGGATAATATTTTGCTTTACCAGGTCCATCATAAATTAAATATGCTCCACGCTCTAACAATTTACGGTGGTACCACAAATCAGGGAAACGGTCAATATGTGCTAAAATCATACGGTCTAACTCCAACCCTTCTTCAGCTACCAAATCAAGGATTTCCATCCCCATTGTTCCTGTAGATGTATGAGAGTGGAAAACTAATCCTGTTTCTTTAGCAACATTTGCTCCCGAGCGTATTGCTTTTTCCTCATTTGGAGTAATATGGTTATATGAAGCACCACATTTTACCCATCCAGGCAATACCTTTGTATTATCCATACCTTCAGTTGCTTCTTTGTAGGAAATGTCATACATATCTTGAACACTCAAGGTATCTTCCCACGATGTCATTCCTGATCCTTGATTCATCCAACCAGTACAAGCAACAACATGAACACCAGTATCACGAGATACTTGGACCATACCTGGTACATCACGTCCCCATGTTTTTGGAGTGGCTTCAATTAAGGTACCACCTCCATTAGCTTTGAAAGCCTCACACATCTCTACTGCTTTAGAATAATCATCTAAGAAATGATCCTGCTCATCTTTTTCACCGCCACCTTGAGGATGTGTCAAAATATGTTCATGTGCTAAAGTATAACCCATCTCTTTTGGATCAATGTCACCTAAAACTGTTCTTACTTTTCCAACTGTCATTATG
>CAYPHX010000086.1:1994-3934 GCA_964410635.1 uncultured Erysipelothrix sp.
AATATTTTCTTGACTACGCTTTCATTGTAATAGAAACCGCTTTACTTTTCAAGTCTTTTTTTACATTTTTTATAAAACTTTACAAATGTAAAGTTTTATTAATTTGATTTCAGAGTTTTTCCCTGTATAATTTCATTAAAAGGAGGTGAAGGTTTGTATAATCGTAATACATTAATTTATCAAGTAGCTCATTTATATTATATCGAGGAACTAACACAGACAGAAATTTCTAAAAAACTCAATATTTCAAGACCTACTATTTCAAATTTATTAAAAAAAGCAAAAGAATCTAAAATTATTGAGATCAAGATCAACTATCCTAATAATCAGATATTAAAGAAACAAAATCTACTTACAGAATTATTTCCTGATACCCAGATATTTGTAACTGAATCGGGCACTAGCGATTTAGATACTAAGAAATTAGTGGGAAAAACTTGTGCTGAATATATTTCTACACAATTAAAGTATGTAAATTCTATTGGTATTGGTTGGGGTAGTACATTACATGAAGTTGTTGAGGCTATTGAGGTTTCGAACGGTAAAGATATAGATATTTTTCCATTGATTGGTGGGGTAGGAACAAATCAACTTCAGCTTCATTCAAACCAGCTCACTTTTCAGTTAGCACAGAAATTGAATAGTACTCATTATTATTTGTACGCTCCAGCAGTCACTGACAATGAAACTAGTAAAAACTATTTCATGAAGAATAACATGATTTCAGATCTCCTATCAGATGCTAGAAATGTAGACCTAGCTATCGTCGGAATTGGAAACCCCAGTAAGAACTCTAATTATTCAAAAATGAAAATTTTAAGCAGTGATGATTTATTATATATAGATAAGAACAATATCATCGGAGATATCCTAACTACTTTTTATTCAAGTAATGGAGAAGTTGGTGCACAAAATATATCAGATAAAATGATAGGTGTTTCTTTTGATGATTTATTAGTAAAATCAACTAAGAAAATTGGTGTCGCAACTGGTACTCAGAAAACACAAATTATTCAAATAGTTTTAGAAAAACAATTGTTTAATACCTTATTTATTGATGACTCTCTTGCAGACTCTTTAATAAATTTATATAAAAGTTCAGAAGATAATAATATGCCAAATATTGGAGATTAATCAAGTTTAAATACTTCGCCAATTTTTTTATTAGCACCAAGAACCATTGTTTGTAAGCGCTTTAATGCCGTGGTGTCATTTTCTTTTTTTATTATCTTTCTATATAAAACACATCATGCTTATTAATAATTTTTCATTTTCAATAAATATAAATCAACTCAAAATACTTTGTAATTAAACAATAGCCAGAAACAGACACAGTCAAAAATGAATTCAATAATATGTCACATTAAAAATATATTGAATCAACTTTCTATCTTTGGTCAAACAGGCCAAGCATTGATCTTTCTATTTTTTATTGACGAGAAAATTATCTTTGAACGGATCATATAGTTTTGTTTAGTAACGTAAAAACCACGCACTACATCTCTTAGGTTCATTAGACGACAATCCGTCAAATGCAGATTGGCGATTATTTACTGATTTATTAAAAGATTATCGCTTTTATTCAGAACAATTAACCGAATGCATAAAGATATTGAAAAATTTATCTCCATATATTTTCAAGTAATATATGATTGTTTATTACAAAGTATAAGTTTATTCTATTAAAAAAGCACCAATCAGAGAAATACCTTTGGCATTCTCTAATTGGTGCTACTTTTTAATTCAATTAATCTGAATCTGTAAACCCTCAATTATCCCCTGCTCTCCAAAAACCCTTCCACTTCCCCTCTCCCCGGCATCGACACGGTCGTCCCCATCTTCTGCACAGACAGAGCCGCGACCGCATTACCAAAGACAGCAGCCTCTTTAATATTCTTCCCTTCAGACAACGCCGTTACAAAGCCGCCATTAAACGCATC
>CAYPHX010000087.1:0-3702 GCA_964410635.1 uncultured Erysipelothrix sp.
AATTGGGAGTATAATAGAAGTTTTAACACTGGAATCTTTAGATTTATGCCACCTAAAAAAGTTATCAATTGATAGTGAAGATGCGTATAATCCTGTAAAGATCAAAACAAGAGAAGTAATTCAACTTAATAAATTAGAGTTAGACTGCCATGTAGAAAGTTGGAATGATTTTGTGCTACTTCTTTATATTGGTAACTTGAATGATTCAATGATTATCTGTCATGACGAAGTACAGGCAGTTAGCTATCATAAAGGCCTGCCTAGAAATTTGACTCTTTACTCTTACTCAAGTCCATTGGAAGTTTTACAAAGATTAGAGTTTCCATTTATTAATGTAAAGCTGGTACAGATTCCCATATTAGAACATAACGAATAGATCGGCTTTAAAGATATTAATATTATAATAATATCTGCGAGAAACCTGTGGATTTGTGATAAGATACGTAGGAAAGCGATATCATTTCTTAGTTGGAATTTGAAGAAAAGAGGATAAGTAAATGACAGATTTAATTAGTGGTAAAGAATTTCTAGATTGCTTCAATAATTCAATCGTTGAATATATTGACAACTCTTTGTTAGACTATAATAAGTTAGAAAAAGAATATATGAATAGTACAAACTGGACTAATCAAATGAATTATATTATGCAAGTAGTAGAAAAAAACTTAGTTGCCAGAAGGAGATCCCAAAATAATCATGCTAAAATGTTTAAAGAGTACTTCAAGATTGATTATTCCATTTGGACACAAGAATATGTTGAGGAAGGTATAAAAAATAATATACTAGAGTTCACAGGTAATACTAAACATGAAAAAAGATGGGAGATACTTGCTGCTATTGAGCATGAAAATGATTGTACAGACTGGTTGTATGAAATGAAGCAGTTATTATGCTTTAATACATCCTTAAAAGTCTTAATCTCTTATGAGAAAGATAGAAGAGTTACGAATAATCCAGATATACTTGAAAAAATATTAAACACCTATGCAAAAACAAATAGATTAAATATTGGTGATGAGTTTCTATTTATTTTTGGAAATACTTCTGATGAAGTTAAGAAGAATGGAATTGAATTTGCATCACTTTGTTTTAAAGTGGTTGAAGACAGTTCACCTCACAAGTATAGTCTTATAGATCAAAGTACTTTCAATGTTAAGAGTAATACTACAAGTAATAAAGAATAGAGCTTATATTAAATTAATTAAAGGATCTCACTAATATATCTATGTGAGAACTTTTTTTCTATGGGTAAAATAGAATTTCAACTACAACAACATAAAAAGAACCTAGAAGTTAACTTCTAGGTTCCGTATAAATATGTTTCTTCAGTGATGACTTCTTTGACCTCTGGTACTTCATCCATTAGAAGGGCTTCAACGCCGCCTTTGAGTGTGAAGTCTATCAGTGCACAACCTACACAAGCACCGAGTAACTTTACAACAACGACGCCTGTTTCTTCATCAAAGCTAACAAACTCAATATCGCCACCATCTCCTTGTATATAAGGTCTGATGCGATTGAGTGTTAATATAATTTTCTTTTCTAATTCCATAAAATCACCACCTATATTAAATAGAATAGGACGAGTGGTGTCACTATCCCAACAATGATTCCGCCAAATACTTCAATCCATTTATGTCCAAGAACAGTTTTAAATTTGGATAAGTAAACGGGATCACTAAGTTTTGTTTGTGTTAATGCTTCGAAGTCTTTAATGAGTTGCCTTGTGATGGCAATGTTTTGACCTGCATAATATCTAACGTTTGCTGCATCATATATTACGATGAGTGAGAAGACTGTTGAGATGAAAAATGCGTTTGAATCAAAACCTTCTTTTAGCGCAATGGCTGTTGCGAGGCCAATTACCATGGATGTATGAGAACTGGGGAAGCCGCCACTTTCAAAAAACATACCCAAATCTCTTTTTCCTGTTCGTATGTAATAGAACAATGGTTTGAGAGCTTGAGCAAGAACATTTGCTAAGATTGCTGAAATTAATGCAAAGTATGTTTCCATAGGACCTCCTCTTGAAAACTCATTATAGCATAACAAAAGGCTTGTGGTATAATAGTTAAGGATAAGAGGTGCAATGAATGAAACAAGAGTATAAAATTGGACAAATAATTGAAGGTACAATCACAGGGATCAAGCCTTATGGGGCCTTTGTTAATATTGATGGACACACAACAGGTCTAATACATATTTCAGAGATTTCTGATGAATTTGTACGCGATATTGAGTACTTTGTTTCACAGGGTGAAAAAGTTATTGCGAAAGTAATTGATATGGACGATGACGGGTCACAATTAAGACTCAGTTTGAAAGCCCTCAACTACTCTCACAGAAAGAAAAGAAAACAATATCAAGTGGACTCTAAACGCCCCTTACTTCCACCACAGAGTATTGGTTTCAAAACGATTGAAGAAAACTTACCACGATGGATGAAAGAGAGGAATACAGAAATGGTTAAAGTAGATTTAAGTCATGCGTTACTAAAAGAGGATGTTTTATCTTATCAAGAGGAAGTGAATAAAATTCATAGAATGATTCACGATAAAACAGGTAAAGGGAATGATTACTTAGGATGGGTTGATTGGGCAGATACATACGATAAAGATGAGTATGCTCGTATTAAAACAGCCGCACAAAAGATTCAAGAACAAGCCGAAGTACTACTCGTTGTTGGAATTGGTGGATCATATTTAGGCGCACGTGCTGCGATTGAAATGATTCAAGGACCTTACTTCGACAGTAAACTTGAAGTGATTTATGTGGGAAATACTTTCTCATCCACTGCAATTGTTCGTGCACTCAACTATCTTAAAGACAAAGAAGTTGCAGTTAATGTTATTTCCAAATCAGGAACAACAACAGAAACAGCACTCGCATTTAGATTAATTCGCCAATTTATGGAAGAAAAATATGGTGAAGATGCAAAAGATAGAATCTATGCAACAACAGATAAAGAAAATGGATTACTTAAGCCACTTGCAGATGCAAAAGGGTATGAAACATTCGTAATTCCAGATGATATTGGTGGACGATTCTCAGTCATTACACCAGTTGGTTTACTACCAATTGCTGCTGCAGGAATTGATATTGATGCATTGATGAAAGGTTTAGACCGTGCTACATTAGATTTAAATGAAGCAGATCTAACAAAAAACCCAGCATATGTTTATGCAGTCGCAAGACGTATTCTTGAAAACCAAGGTAAAAAAGCAGAAATGTTTGTATCATACGAACCACAACTTGTATTCTTAGCAGAATGGTGGAAACAATTATTTGGTGAATCAGAAGGTAAAGAAGACAAAGGGCTTCTACCTACAGCTGTAAACAACTCAACAGACTTACACTCAGTTGGACAGTTTGTACAAGAAGGATCAAAGATTCTATTTGAAACAGTTGTAACAGTGAACACACCAACAGATGATATGATTTTCCCTACAGATGATGGTGATATTGATCAATTAGACTATCTAGCAGGAAAGAGCCTACACTGGGTAAACCAAAAAGCATTTGAAGGAACATTAGAAGCACACGAAATTACAGGTGGTGTACCAAACATTATCTTAGAAATCGATAAGATGGATGCATATAACTTCGGTTATCTTGTATACTTCTTCTTCAAAGCCTTAGCAATGTCAGTTTATATGTTAGATGTAAACCCATTTGATCAACCAGGTGTTGAAGTTTACAAAC
>CAYPHX010000088.1:0-3622 GCA_964410635.1 uncultured Erysipelothrix sp.
CCTAAGATCTATTTTACCAATAGAATCTCTTTGAATCATTTTATTTCATATACATTTATATAATTTCTATACATTTGATCTATGGAAAATGCCCTCGATCTTTTTCTTGTATTTTCCCTATTATATTTATTAAAGTTAAATGCTTCAATCTCGTTTACTAATTGACTAATATCATTTGCTGCTACGATAACGCCCGAGTTTGAATCTAGTATTTCTGGTACAGCTGTTTTGTCGTATACAATACAAGGTGTACCACATGCTAATGCCTCAACTGTTGTAAGACCCATTGTTTCTTCAACACTAAGATTTAAGTATAGATTGGTATCTTGGTAATACTCTACCAACTCTTCTAAGGAGGAAGTTCGTGTAATACCGATAATATTTTCTGGTAAATCCTTTATTTGATTCTCACTGAGCCCAATGAGAGTAATTTCGTAATTGCTTGCTAGGACTTTCGAAAGCTTGATAAAATCTTTTAAGCCTTTTCTTTCTTCCCATATATTAGCAACTCCTAATATTTTAATCTTTTTATTACTAAGTTCTTTTTCCTTCGGTTGGAAGAGATTAAGATCTATTCCATTGTATATTCTCGTAACTTTATACGACTTTAAGAATGTTGTCATTATTAAATCTTTTAACCAATCAGAAACAGTGATGATATGTAAATTATCGAATCCAGAAAAACTTTCTTGTTTCCACTTAAAGTTTCTTTTTTGATTAGGAAAAAACCAAACATGTGGATATTCATTCGTTACATTATTTATCACACAGCCTTCATCCCATAACTTACAGCCATTATAATCAAAATAAGCAGCACTGCCACTCACTGTCCATGTATCATGCAAGGTCCAGATTATTTTTACATTAATGGTCTTTAAGTATGACATTAACATCGGTACATTAAGATAATAACCATGTAGATTATGAAGATGTATTGTATCTGGTTGAAAAGTTTCAATTTTCTTTATTAACTTTTTTGTAGCATTAGTTGAATGCATCCCATGTCTTCCAAAAAGTCGCGTCATTAGAACATGGTATGCAGATTCAACTTTCGATCCAATATAGTATGTATCTTCTATATCTCCTTGAAAATGACGTCCATATACACAAAGCACGTCATGTCCCTGGTCTTTAGCTGCTTCCATTAATTCTTTAACTAATCGCCCGGTACTACCATATTGATACACTGAATTAATGTACAGTATTTTCACTGTTTTTTCCAAACCTTACTGTTTATATAATCCACATAGGATAATATGATTCTTACTACTTTATCACTAACATTTGGCATACTATAATCTGACACCTTGCGCAAAGTGTTTGGAGTTTGAGTTTCAAGCACTTTTAAACCTTGTAAAACGCGTTCATAGTGTAAACCAACCATCATAACCGAGGCCTCTTCAAACGCCTCTGGACGTTCGTGTGCTTCGCGAAGATTCAGTGCTTTAAATTCTAAAATAGATGACTCTTCACTGATAGTTCCACTGTCTGATAATGTTGCTTTGGATTCTTTTTGTAGTTTGACATAGTCAATAAAGCCAAGAGGTTTTGATAATATGATTCTTGGGTCTATGGTTATACCAGTACTATCAATCATATTTCTAGTACGAGGATGAGTACTTAATAAAAGCGGCATGTCATAAGTCTCTGCAACTTTATTTAAAGTTTCGATTAAATTCTTAAAGTTTACTGGATTAGAAATATTTTCATCACGGTGAGCACTCACCACAAAATATTGATCCTTCTTAAGATTCAAACGAGCTAATATATCTGATTGTTCAATTTCATTCTCTCTTGATTTTAAGACTTCAAACATTGGACTACCAGTTTTTATGATTTGATCTGCAGGTAACCCTTCTCTTAATAAGTATTCTCTTGCGATATCGCTATATGTTAAGTTAATGTCAGAGATATGATCAACAATCTTACGATTTGTTTCCTCAGGTACTCTTTGATCAAAACAACGATTCCCAGCTTCCATATGGAATACAGGAATCTTCAATCGCTTAGCAGCAATTGCACATAAGCAGGAGTTTGTGTCACCAAGAACTAAGAATGCATCTGGTTTTACTTCATTTAATACAGGTTCAATTGCAATAAGAATATTTCCAATTGTACCAATAGGGGCTCCTGTAGCGGTTTCTAAAAAGTAATCTGGTTTTTTAAGATTAAAATCCTCAAAAAAGACTTGGTTTAGTTCATAGTCATAATTTTGACCCGTATGAACAAGCACATGCTCTATTGCTTCATTACTTTCCAACTTATTAATTACTGCGGAAAGCCTTATAATTTCTGGTCTTGTACCAACTACGGTCATCACTTTCAATTTTTTCATATATTAAACCTCCTCAAAGTATGTATCTGGGTTATTAGGATCAAACATTTCATTGGCCCACATTACGGTGACCATGTCTGAATCCGACGTATTTATTATGTTATGTGTATAGCCAGTTGGAATATCTATAACTTGTAGTTTATTAGCATCCACTTCATATGTATATTTCTCATCAGTTATGATATGTCTAATTTCAATCTTACCGGTCCCGTAAACAACAAGGAACTTTTCATTCTTAGAATGGTGCCAGTGTTGTCCTTTTGTGATACCTGGCTTAGATACATTGATACTAATTTGACCTAATAACTCATCTTTAAGAAACTCAGTAAAGCTACCACGTTGGTCTTTATTCATCTTCAAATCATATCCCATTTGATCAATTGGAATATAACTCAAATATGTACTGTATAAATTTTTAGCAAAATTTGTTTTAAGATTTGGATAATGAAGATTATTTCTACTCTCTTTGAAAGAGACTAGAAGATCTTTAACCTCTCCAAGACTTACGACATCAATCGGTTGTACTTCGTGATATGTTTCAGTTTCTAAATCTCCTTGTATTGCCCTAACAATATCTTTAATCACATCATCAATATACACAAAATTTATTAATACGCCTGGATCATTAACAACTAGTTCTAACCCATGATTAACATTATGGCACCATGTGGCAATAACTGAATTATAGTTCGGCCTACACCATTTTCCATAAACATTAGAAAGTCTGAATATCAGTCCTTTCCCAGCATATTCTTCAACAAGCTTTTCTCCAGCAAGTTTGCTTTGTCCATAATCACTTTCATTCCCTGCTTGAATGCTGCTTGTGACAAGCAGTGGTACTGGATTAAATTCTTCCAGATACGTAATGAGAGTCTCTGTTAATCCAACATTTCCCTTATAGAAATCTTCAACTTTCTCAGGGCGATTAATACCCGCAAGATGCACGACAAAATCTGCTTCTTTTACCATGTTTTTGAGTTCATCTAAACTATTCTCTTTATCGAATGATATCAGTTCATATTCAAAGTTTTTTAATGTTACTACTAAATTTTTTCCGATAAATCCACCGGATCCTGTTACTAATATTTTTTTCATATACTTCTACTCATAATTATTTCATAAGCTTTTTCTACAGTGTAGTTTTCTTTTAGATAATTATAAGCATTTTCCCCCATTTCTTTTCTAAGTTGTTCGTTGTTAACTAATTGCTCTACAGTATCTTTGAATTTTTGTACATCTATACTATCCACATGGAATCCATAGCCATTATATTCAGCAATACTTCCA
>CAYPHX010000089.1:0-3524 GCA_964410635.1 uncultured Erysipelothrix sp.
TATTCTGATTAGCGGTTTTAACTTGTTCAAAGAGGGTATTAAAGATTTACTAAGGTTAAACTTTTCAATGGAAACATTAATGACTATAGCAATACTAGGTGCTTCTATCATTGGTGATTGGCTGAAGGATCTATTGTAGTAATTCTGTTCGCAGTTAGTGAGGCATTGGAAAGGTTTTCAATGGATAAGGCTAGACAGTCTATTAGAAGGATTTGATGGCGTATCCACAAGTCAAAACATGAAGATCCAAAATTTAATGCATTCATTATTATAAGGCTTTGGTATCAAGCAAATTGCACAACGCAGTGCAGATTTTGATTACTATGTTCTAGAAAGTGCAAAGGTACATGATATCATCATCTCAAATGTACCAGTATACTCACCAGAATCTATTGGTGAGTATGTCTTAACAGCATCTTTAATATTGATTAGAAAAATGAAAGAAATCTAAGAGAATACAAAAGCTCTAAACTTTAGATGGCAACCACAAATTCGTGCAGGCTTACTCCAAGAAAGACAGTCGATATTATCGGAACAGGAAATATTGGCCGTGCAGCTGACAGAATTTTCAAAGGATTTGGAAGTAAAGTTATTGGTTATGATCTTTATCCCAATGAAGAAGCAAACACACTTCTAGAATATAAAGCATCAATTGATGATGTTATAAAAGAAGCAGATGTCATCAGCTTGCTTGTTCCAGCAACAAAAGTCAACCATCACAGTTTAATGCTGAAATGTTCAAAAAGTTTAAGCCAAATGCATATCTTATCAACGCAACACGAGGAAGTGTAGTAAATACTGAAGACCTCATGGCAGCATTAGATAAAGGATAGCTAGCAGGAGCGGCTTTAGATACTTATGAATTTGAAAGTGCATATGTACCGGAAGAAAATCGTGAAACAAGCATTGAGGGTCCAGAATTTAATACATTACTTCAACATTAAAAAGTACCCTTCACCCTACACATTGCACACTACACAGATGTATCGGTAAGAATATTATGGAGGTCGCATAAACTATGTATTGGAAGTGATTGAAACGGGCGACACAGGAAACCGTATTAACTAAAATTTAATGACAAAGAGATATCCACACTTGTAGCAAATAAATTATGAGTGTTTTTATATCTTCTACATGCAAAATAATCCATAGACTCCAATGAATATTGAAAATACCCTTAAAAGATGGGCATAGTTGAGATACAGTTGAGAAACTTTTGATATTATAAAGATGAAAAGAGGTATTATTATGAAAACAATCGTAATTGGATGTACTCATGCAGGAACATCAGCAGTTAAATCAATCTTAAATAACCAACCAGGAATGGAAGTAGTTGTATATGAAAGAAATGATAATGTATCCTTCTTATCATGTGGAATTGCACTCTATGTTGGAGATGTTGTAAAAGATGCACAAAGTCTATTCTATTCAGATCCAGAAGAACTAACAGCCCTGGGTGCACAAGTAAACATGGAACACAACGTTCTAGAAGTTGATGAGGTAAACAAAACTGTAACAGTTTTAAATATGCTTACAAACGAAACTTTAGTTGATAGTTATGACAAACTAGTTCTGGCAACAGGATCATGGCCAATCGAACCACCGATCCCAGGTGTTGAAGCAGAAAATATTTTACTATGTAAAAACTATAACCAAGCTCTAGAAATTTTCAAGAGAAAACAAGACGCAGAAAATGTTGTTATTGTTGGTGGTGGATACATCGGAATTGAACTGGTAGAAGCATTCCATGATACAGGTAAAAAAGTCACACTGATTGATGGATTAGACCGTGTCTTAAATAAATATCTAGATAAAGAATTTACAGATATTCTAGAAGATGACTTCAGAGAAAAAGGAATTACACTGGCATTAGACCAAACCGTTACTTCATTTGAAAAAGATGACAATGGAAAAGTTAAAGCTGTTAATACACCAGAAGGAAGATTTGAAGCAGACTTAGTTATTATGTGTGTTGGGTTTAGACCAAATAACGAACTCATGAAAGACAAGATTGACACATTACCAAATGGTGCAATTAAAGTAAATAAATTTATGCAAACATCAAATCCTGACATCTATGCTGCAGGGGATAATGTTGCGGTTCACTATAACCCAACTCAAGATCACTCATATATTCCACTTGCAACAAATGCTGTAAGAATGGGATCACTTGTCGGATATAACATTCTTGAAGATAAGATTGCATACCGTGGAACACAAGGTACATCGGGCTTATACCTATTTGGATTCAACATTGGTTCAACAGGTTTAACAGTTGGAAGTGCAGAACACTTCGGTATTGAAGTAGACAGTGTTGTTCTTGAAGACAATTACCGTCCAGAATTTATGCCAACAACAGAAAAAGTGTTAATGAAACTTGTCTATAGAAAAGACAATAACAAGATTGTTGGTGGTCAATTGATGTCTAAATACGATATTACACAATCAGCAAACACATTATCACTTGCAATTCAAAATGGTATGACAGTAGAAGACCTAGCATATGTAGACTTCTTCTTCCAACCACATTTTGATAGACCTTGGAACTACTTAAATCTATTAGCACAAGCTGCTTTAGAAAAAATCAACAATAAATAATATTGTAAAGAAACCAGAATTCTTCTACAATTAAATATTCAAAGGAGGTTATTATGGCAAAGATACTTTTAGTCGAAGATGATAAAGAACTCTTGGAGTTATTTAAAACGATTCTAGAAGCAGAAGGCCATGATATCCTTCTTGCACATCACGGCTTAGAAGCAATAAGAAAAATTGAAAACTTCCGCGTTGATCTAATTATTACAGATGCAATGATGCCAGAGATGGATGGGTATGAGCTCATTCAGACTCTACGACTTGCAAACCATCAACTTCCCATACTCATGATTACAGCACTGGGTGGTATGAATCATAAACGATCAGGCTTCAATGTTGGAACTGATGACTATATGGTAAAGCCCATTGATGTAAATGAGATGGTATGGCGTGTAGAAGCACTACTGCGTCGCTCAAAGATAGAGAAAGATCTAATCTTAAAACATGGTGATACAGTTTTAAATCAAGATGCACTCACACTAAGTTTTAATGATGATATACAAGAGCTTACTCAAAAGGAATTTAAACTTTTGTTTAAACTTACATCATCAATGAATAAAATATTTACAAGAAGACAAATCTTTGAAGATGTTTGGGGTACAGAATCTGACACAGATTTTCATACGCTAGATGTTCATATCAGTCGCTTAAGATCGAAATTAAAAGACAATAAAGATATTAAGATTGTGACAGTTCGTGGATTGGGATACAAGGTGGTTGCATGTAATGATGAAAACTAGAATCACAAGAAGATTGGATATCATATTCTCAATTGCTGTGTTTGTAGTGATGATGTTTACAATGCTCGTACTTGGATTTATCATCATGTTTTTTCATCAATTGAGTTTATTTCAAACACGAACGCCTCTCTATATCATATCTATAGTCCTAGTCAGTATTGTGATTGGAATACTCTTTTCTAAATATAT
>CAYPHX010000090.1:0-3089 GCA_964410635.1 uncultured Erysipelothrix sp.
CTAACTGTTCATCAAGATAGGGCTGTAATATGGTATCCACTTGATTACTGGTGGTTTAGAAAATCTTATAGTGTAGGTAAACCTCTAATCACGAGTCTAATGCAGTCAGGATTAATTCGTAGGGTTACGCAAGGTGCTACTGCTGTTGGGTTGTTGGCAGCGGGTACCTTAACTGCTCGCTATATCAATTTCAAAGTACTTTATGAAATTCCTCTGAGTGTTGGTGATCCTATTAATATTCAAGCGGACATTTTGGACAAAATTGCCCCAAATTTCTTGCCCATGCTATTAGTACTTGGAATCTGGTATGCACTTAGAAAAAAAGTTAGTACTACTAAGATAACAATGGCTATATTTGCTATTGGATTAGTATTAGGTTACTTTGGGATAATTTAAAGAGAGGAGCATTATGAGATTATATTCAACAAAGAAGATGTTAGAACACGCGCGAAAAAACAAGTATGCTGTACCGGCCTTTAATATTACCGATTTGCAAAGTATTTTGGCGGCAGTGGAGGCGTGTGAGTTAGAGAAGTCACCATGCTTATTACAAGCTGGTGAGAAAACAACAGATTTATATGGAGCGGACTATATTGCAGCTATCGTAAAGGTAGCTGCAGAAAAAGCCAATGTTCCCGTCGCATTGCATTTGGACCATGGCTATAGGATTGATTCTGTCATGAATGCCATTAGATTTGGATTCAGTTCTGTTATGATTGATGGTTCGAAGTTACCTTTTGAGGAAAATATTGAATTAACGAAAAAAGTTGTAGATGTAGCCCATGCTTGTGATGTATATGTCGAAGGTGAAATTGGTCATGTTGGAAGAAATGATGATCCAAGCAGTGTTAGTCATGAGTATACAGATCCGCAACAAGCGCTTGAGTTTGCGACAAGAACTGGCGTGGATTTCTTGGCTATTGCGGTTGGTACGGCCCATGGAGTTTATTCTTATACACCTAAGATTGAACTTGAAATACTAAAGAAAATTGGAGATATAGTTTCCATACCCCTTGTGTTACACGGTGCATCTGGAACCCCAGGATTAGTTGAAACACCGGCACTAGGAATTGCTAAAGTAAACTTGTTTACGGACTTACAAATACCATTAGTTGAGAAAGTAATTGAGATTGTTGAGACAACAGATAAGAGTAAGTTGAAAGCTACGGTAATTTGGGATCCGGCAAATAAAGCTTCAATTCCAGTCATGCGCGAATATATTAAGTTATTAGGTGCTGCTGGTAGAATAAAAGAGGGATATTATGACTACATTTAAGATAGCTAGAATTGACAGTGATTACGACGTTAAACTCGTTGACTGGACTATGCCAACGATTGAGAAGGATGAAGTAAAAGTTAAAGTGTCAAACTGCGGTATCTGCACATCGGATCAAGGTATTTATAAGGGCGCACGTGGAAATCGTTATCCTTTCTATCCTGGTCATGAGGTCGTAGGTATAGTAGAGGAGTTGGGTGAGCATGCTAAATCCATGCTTAGTATCGGAGACAAAGTAGTTGTATCTAGAATGCATAAATGCTGGCAGTGTGAGTATTGTCTGCGTGGTGATGATAATTTATGTGTAAACTCTAAAAATCTATACCGAGAAGGAAGACCTGCTGGTCAGGGTGGAATGGCAGAGTATTTAGTGATTCCATCGTATCAAGTGTTTAAATTAAATGATGATGCCGATATGCAAAGTTCAGCTTTACTAGAACCTATGGCGTGTTGTATTGCTAGTGTTAGAAAAGGAAATGTGAAGCTAGGTGATACAGTATTGGTTGTCGGAGCAGGTATTATGGGACTCATTCACGCTGAATTACTTAAGTCGCTTGGAGCCCGTGTAATTGTTTCTGAAATAGATGAAGCACGTCGAGAAATGGCCAAGTCTGTTGCGGATTATGTAATTAATCCACTTGATGATGTCAAAAATCAGGTGTTAGAAATTACAAATCGAAAAGGTGTAAATAGTGTATATATGACAGCAGGCGGTCCTAACTTGGTAGCTGAGAGTTTTGATTATATTGCTAAAAAGGCGACCATTGTTATCTATACATCATACTACAATCCACAAGGACCAAATGCTAGTATTGATATGAATACTCTTCATTATAAAGAGTTTAATATAATTGGTACCATTAGTCCATCTAATAAAGACTGGAAGATAGCAATTGACTTAAATGACAACAAGCAAATTGATTTGAGCAAATATGTTAGTGAAACCTATAAATTGGACGACATAAAAGAAGCATTTGATAGATCACTTGAGAATGATGTCTTTAGAGTTGTACTAAATATGAGGTGATCGCATGTACGGGGTCGTAATAGTTGGTCATGGTGAGGTTTCAAAAGGATTTGTGAATGCTGCAGAAATGATTATTGGGGAGCAAGAACAACTTCATTATTGTATGTTAGAGACTCATGCGACCTTTGAATCCTATTTAGAGGAAGTTCAAGCCATCATAAAGACTTATGATGAGGCGTTGATATTAGCCGACATATCAGGAGGAACACCTTCCAATGTTGGGATGCGCCTAGCTTTAGAGACAAATAGTATACTAATTGCGGGTGTGAATTTACCGGTAATTCTTGAAATACTACTAAAGAGACAAGCCGATGAACCACTTATTGAAACAGTAGAGAGTGTAATGACTTTGTTTCCTGAAACAATAGTCAAAACAGCAAAAGAAGATTTTAAGAGAAAGGGGCTGCTAACAAATGGCTAATATCGCATTTATTAGAATAGATGATAGATTAATTCACGGACAGGTGATTACAGGATGGTTGCGTTACTCAAATGCAAATAATATCTTGATCATTGATGATCAAGTAGCAAAAGATGATTTTATGCTGGGTGTATTGGAAATGTCAGCACCACCAAATACGAAGGTGTACGCTCTAACAACTCAAGATGCCATCAACATGCTAAAGAGTGACGCATCAGAGGATAAATTATTGATTTTAACTAAGACACCTAAGCCAATCCTTGAAATGGTTCAAAATGGTATCGAAGTTACTCATCTAAATGTTGGTGGAATGGGGTATAAAGTAGGAAGAGAAAAACTTTATCGAAACATTCACGCCTCACAAG
>CAYPHX010000090.1:3099-3491 GCA_964410635.1 uncultured Erysipelothrix sp.
CCGTACCATTGAGTGAAGTTGTATCCTAAAGTTTAGTTTTACATAAGGCACCCCTGCCTAAATAGCGAGTAGAAATACTCGCTTTTTGTGTATAACAAGCATTCAACTAAATACATCATAGCCGTAAATGAAAATGCTACGATAAGTAGCACGAATGTAAGGAAAGATTTCTATCAAAGTACTATAATTAACTATATACTTACTTTGAAAGAGAGGACATTATATGTCACTAGGAGAAAAGATTAAAAATTCTTTCAAGCAGTTTCTTGTAAAAAGGTCTTATTTTCCATTCCTCTAATACAATTTGTTTTGAATACTTTAGATCGTCTTCAAATATTTCTGTAAGATCATTTGCTATTTTGTTTATTTTGTCTACTGTTATTATAAGCTTA
>CAYPHX010000091.1:0-3365 GCA_964410635.1 uncultured Erysipelothrix sp.
TTTAGTGAAGATGTTGTCCATGAGATTAATCTTCAAGTTGATGATTGGGACGGGTTTATCGATAAGGCTTTGGATGAAACTTATATTCCAAGTGATATCACCATCAATGGTGAAACAATTGAGAATGTAGGACTGAGAACAAAGGGTAATAACTCCTTACGACTCACACATAAGTATGGTCATGACCGTTTTAGCTTTAAAGTAGAACTTGATCACTTTTATAGCGCAAACTATCATGGCTTAGATAAATTCTCTTTAGATGCTTCATTTCAAGACAATGCTTATCTAAAAACATTCATGACTATGGATATGATGCGTTCTATGGGTGTTGTCACGCCCCTTGTAAGTTATGTATGGCTTAGTGTAAACAGTGAAGACTGGGGCCTGTATCTTATTGTAGAGGAACCTGAAGTATCCTTTGCGAAAAGAAATTATGGTCTCAACTTTGGACAACTGTATAAACCAGATTATAAGTATCTGGATGATGACAACCATGATGTTGCTTTAATATACACTGATGATAACTTAGAGAGTTATAACAACATCTTTAGAAAATCAGTCTTCAATCCAAAAAAACAAGACAAACACAGACTCATCCAATCACTTAAAACTTTATCCACAAAAGAAAACTTAGATTCAGCCATTGATGTTGATGCGATGTTACGTTACTTCGTAGTCCAATCATTTGTAGTAAATATGGATTCTTACTTAGGTAAAAATGGACACAACTACTTCCTTCATGAACAAAACGGAATACTCAGTATGCTGCCTTGGGATTATAACTTAGCTTATGGTACGTATGATCTTGGTATGCCAAATCCAACCAATGATGCAACGCTACTCATCAATCAAGCAATCTTTACTCCAGCAGAAAAAGAAATCATGATGCAGAGACCCATGTTTCATAACCTCATGCAAAACAAACAATACTTTATCAAGTATCAAACTTACTATATGCAGTTTATCAATGACTATATAGAGTCAGGATACTTTGAAAATAAGGTCAATAATATCACATCTATGATATCAAGCTATGTAGAAAAAGATCCAACACGCTTCATTTCATATAAAGACCATCATATTGCAGTAGAAGGATTTAAAGAGTTTGTAAACTTACGTACCCAAAGTACAAAAGGTCAACTCTTAGGTACTGTTCCTTCTACCCTTAAATCTCAAGCACAATATCCTGAGAAGCGCATCAATGCATCGCACCTTAAGATTGAAGACTTGGGTGAAATTAAAGACTTAAAGGATTAAAAAACTTTCCTCAAACAAAGATGAGGAAAGTTTTTTCATGTTTCAACAATTGCAATATTTCTAATAAGATCCCATTCAATGGGTTCATCATTCACATAGACACAATCAAAATCCGCAAAGCCCTTAAAGTCACCTTCTATATTTTCTTGTAAGTTTCCCATATCATCTTTTACATTAAGTTGAATCGTAATTCTTTTAGATTTTAAGAATGCATACTGTAAGATCTTATCGATCGCTTCGCGACTCATCAGTGGTAATGGCTTAATCTTATTCTTTTCTTTTAACTTGTTTTCTTCAATCACTTTATTGAGTTCATCAATCGCAAAGGCAGGTCCCCATTTTAATCCAAAAGGGCGATCTCTATAATCATTATAATCCTCAAAGACTTTCTCAGTCCTTTTTCTTTTTGTCTTCAAGACCAACCATCCCTCCTGCATGTCCCCCTACAAGTTTACTTCTTTCAACAGCGCGTGCACCTTCTAACTTACTACTTAAGTAAATCATCTTAGAAAAGCCATACTTTTCTCTAACTTCATCAACCAGCTCATCAATCTTATTATCTGTTTCAAAATCTTCAACAGTATCAAAAAGACCAATTTGTTGAGAACCAAAGGGACTGAGCTTAGTCGCATTTATACCAATGTTTCTTACAGCTTGTCCGTAGTACTGTTTTTCAAAGTATGCTATAAGATGATCGGATATCATCTTGGTGTTATTTGTACTGGGTACTTTAAGTTGCGCAGAGAAACCATGTTTACCATCTTCATCCACATAAGATAAAGAATATCCAATCCAAATCGAGACAGTTTGCGTATAAAGGCCTTGACGTCTTAGTTTAGTCGCAAGCTGATCTGACATCTCCCTGATGATTATTTCAAGCTGTGCCTTGCTGGTATAGTCTCTAGGCAAGACTTGTGAGTTACCAATAGACTTTGATTTAGGTTTGTATGTTTGTCCTAAGAATGTTCTATCAATACCCCAACTATGCGCAAAGAGCTGTGCTCCCATAACGCCCATTTCTTTCTTTAACTTATAAAAATTAAACTCAGATAATTCTTTAACAGAATGGATCCCAAGATTATTAAGTCGCTTCTCAGTTCTAGAACCAATTCCCCAAAAGTCAGTCAATTTGGGAATCTTCCAAACCTTCTCTTCTACATCTTCATAACGCCATTCAGCCTTCATATCTTTATTATTCTTTGACTCATTATCTAAGGCTAGTTTTGCAAGTAGTGGATTATCACCAATACCCACAGTTACATAGATGCCTGTTTCTTCAAAGACTTTTCTTTGAATCATACGCGCAAGATCATATGCACTATCTACTTTAAAATACATTAATGAATTGGTCACATCAAGAAAAGTCTCATCAACAGAATATACTTCTATATCTTCATTACTTACAAATGTTCTATATATATTATTAATCTTCTTGTTTACTTCCATATAATGATTCATACGAGGCGCCACGATAATCAAATCATCAGGATAAGGAAAAGGTAAATCACGTGCCCTACTCACATTAGATATATTATAAGCACGCTTTGCTTCAGGACTTGAGGCCAATATTAAACCACTACCTCTTTCAGTATTCTTATCACTGGGATAACTCATAACAACAAGCTTAACCTTCAAAGGATCTAAATCCATCGCAACAGCCTCACAGGATGCATAGAAACTCTTACAATCAAGACACAATATATCCCTAGAAGGCTCTTTAGAATAATCAAACTCAATATTATCAACCATGATATGCACCCTTTCTGTATTGTAGATTATAACATAAATATGTAATGGTCAAGCGTTTTTGGAACACTAATGTATAAATAGATCTAAGTGTTTCTAATTTCGTTTGGGGTTTTATAGCCATTTGATGCATGCGGTCTCACTTGGTTATACCAGCCGAATACATATTCTGATATTGCGGTCTCAAGCTGCTTATCACTATTGAATTGGAACCGATTGATGAGTTCAAACTTCATGGTTCTAAAGAATCGCTCCATCACTGCATTATCATAAGGACATCCGGCTTTGCTCATACTTTGAATCACTTCATTTTCTAGACAAAATTCTGTGAAATCATACGATGCGAATTGGCTACCTTGATC
>CAYPHX010000092.1:0-3049 GCA_964410635.1 uncultured Erysipelothrix sp.
TATACAGAATAAAAGGCTCCTTATTTTTAATAATGAGGGCCTTTTATGTTGATTATGATATGCATTAATGCTATAATATGTTTACAGAAAGGAAGGATGAGTATGAGTAGATTTATTAAAGTTAGCGCAATTATTGCAGCAGTAGCACTGATGCTATTGTTAGTACCTTTAACAAAGCCGAAGGAGGTAAATGCATCCCCAAAGGAAAAGGAAGCACAAGCCTATTCCGGCTCCGGACTTATCGTTGAGTATGATGAGGACGGAAATGTGATAAAAGCCTTGTCGTCTATTAGCCTAGACGATTAGGTGAAAGAAGAGAGATATATCTCTCTTCTTTGTTTTATATAGGTCTCTGGTGAAAAAACCTATGATTTTAATCATAGTATGAATCATGTCTCGATCGACCATTATTGTACTCTGTCGATTGTTTTTAAACATATTTGATAATGGTTCATGAAGCAAGTATCTTGGTGGTCATCATCAATGGGATGAGATTATTGAAATATAAATTAAAGTAAGAAAATTGACATCAATCAATTTCTAAACAGTGATACTATGATAAAATAAGATTAGAAAAAGAAAAAGGAGGAATATGTATATGAAATCAGCAACAATTCAATTAGAAACATTAACTTGCCCATCATGCTTACAAAAGATTGAAGGTGCCTTAAAAGGCTTAGATGGTGTCGATCAAGACACAGCCAAGATATCCTTTAACTCAAGTAAGGTTAAGTTAAGCTTCGATGATACGAAGGTATCAATTGAAGATATTGAGAATTCAATTAGTAAATTGGGTTACGATGTCCTGAAATCAAAAGTTAAATAAATGATTAAAGCCCTCTAGAATTAAAATCTAAAGGGCTTTTTAATTACTCTATACTTAACATTTGACTATCCCCAAGTTATTTTATATTACCAAAATAGTTTACTCAAATCCGAAAGCAGTTCACTATTTAAGCTATAACGAACCCATTTACCATCTTTTTCTCCTAATACAATATTTGATTCAACCAGTATCTTCATATGGTATGACAATGTTGGTTGTGTAATATTGAATTCTTCTAAAATATGGCATGCACAAAGGCTTTCTCTAGATAGCATATCTATAATCGATAACCTTGTTTCATCGGCCATTGCTTTAAAACAGAGTACTGCATCAGCTTTTTCCATTTTCTACCTCGTTACTTTCTAATTAGTTTTTCTATTTCTTCTTTTTTTAGTCGTTTTCCTTGAGATACAACTTTTCCATCAATCACAAGTCCTGGACTTCTTTGCACACCATGTGCAAACATTTCTTGGATATCTGTAACGTGTTCTACTTCAATATCTCCTGGAATATCTTTAACTATATCCTGTGTCATATTATAAAGTGTTTGGCAATTTTTACAACCTGGGCCGACTACTTTAATCTTCATTCTTGTCACCTCCTTCATCATTTGTTTGTGTTTTTGAAATCTGTTGATAATTTTTATTACCACCTGATAGATTAAATACTTCTTCAAAACCTAAGTTGAGCAATAGATTTTGACTTGCATTACCTGTGACACCCTTATTACAGTATACAACTGTCTTCTTCGACTTATCTAAATTTTCGCTACCTTTTCTTAAATTAGCTAATGGAATATTAATAGCTCCAGGTACATGCTCTTTAGCAAAAGAGCTTTCGTCACGTGTATCAATGATTGTTAATGCTTCGTCATTATGCTGTAACTTCATAAGTTCCTTCGGAGTCATCAATGGTGCTCTGTCAATAGAATTTGCTAAAGCCATACCTGTATAGATTACTGGATCTTTAGTAGTTGAAAAAGGTGGGGCATAAGCCAAATCTATATCAAATAAATCATCCACTTTAGCATTAAATGTTAATGCAGTCGCAAACACATCAATACGCTTATCGACTCCTTGTTCACCAATAATTTGTACTCCTAACAACCTTCTTGATATACGATCCGCCACTGCCTTTATTGCCATTTCTTTACCATTCATGTATTCTGGTTTATCTGGCTTAATATTGAACAGGACAGTAGTCTTATATCCTTCTTTGATTGCTTGTTTTTCTGTAAGACCAGTTTGTGCGATAGTATGATCAAATAGTCTCACAATTCCAGTTCCAAGGACACCGTTGAAGTGTAAACTACCACCTGTTATAACATCACCTGCAACACGTCCCATCTTGTTGGCTGTTGTTGCTAGTGGTACATACACATTTCTTTTAAGGATTCTATGGTAGCTTTCTGCTACATCACCTACCGCATAGACATTTTCTAAATTTGTCTGCATCTGACTATTAGTTTTAATAGCACCTGTTGTCCCCAACTCAACACCAATTGATTCCGCTAATTTTGTGTTTGGTGTGACGCCTGTAGCAAGAATTACCATATCTACTTTTATTGTCTTCCCACTTGTAGTAATCACCTCACTAATAAGAGGCTCTCCAACCAGTGTTTTAACCTCATCATTATTGATGTAATTAATACCATTTCTAGTTAGAATCGATGTGATCCTTGAGCCCATGTCACTATCAAAATGACTCATGGGTGTACTGGATCGTTGTAATATAGTTACTGTGTTCTCTTGAGTTTTTAGCTGTTCTGCTATTTCCAAACCTATATACCCTGCACCAACAACTAAAATATTATTCGGTTTGTTTTTAGCAACATACTCATGAATGCTTCTTCCTGAATCGATATTCCTTACAGTAAAGACATTCTCCATATATTGTTTATTAAAAACCTTAGGAACATTACTTGTGGCACCCGTTGCAAAAACCAAAATATCATATGTGTCGGTAATAATTTGACCACTTGATAAATTCTTAATACTTAATGTTTTTATATCATGATTTATTGACTGTACTTCATGTCCCGTATGAATGTCTACATTATGCCTTTTCTTAAACCACTGTGCATCTCTTGGTACTAAAGCTTCAAAGCTTTCTACTTCATCGCCTATCGCATATGGAATACCACAGATTGCATAAGATATATCTGTATCTCTTTCATAAATTACTATTTCATTCTCTTCATTATTACGTCTTGCTTTAGCAGCA
>CAYPHX010000092.1:3059-3342 GCA_964410635.1 uncultured Erysipelothrix sp.
ACAGATCCAATAATAACTATCTTCATATTGTTCTCCTACCTTTTTATAGGTTTACTCACATTTGTATCATTAAATAAATATTTAGTACTGTTTGCGATTTTTACTAGCATCAACATAATCGGAACTTCGGTTAATACCCCTACTGTGGTTGCAAGTGCAGCTGGAGAGTCCATCCCAAATAAAGCAATCGCTACTGCAACAGAGAGTTCAAAGAAATTAGATGCCCCAATCATTCCCGCTGGTGCAGAAATATCAAATGGTAACTTAGCAAACTTTGAAGCAC
>CAYPHX010000093.1:0-3316 GCA_964410635.1 uncultured Erysipelothrix sp.
GTTTATATGTTAGATGTAAACCCATTTGATCAACCAGGTGTTGAAGTTTACAAACGTAATATGTTTAGACTATTAGGTAAAAAATAATTTTATTTCAGACAGTATTCTTGTAATACTGTCTTTTTAAATTAGGTGAAGAATGTTGTTTTAAATATACTAACAGTCAAAATAATAGTATAAAATTATATAGGGTAGTCTTACTACTATCAAAGAGGAGAACACAATGAGTTATACAGTATTAATGTACCATGAGATTAGAAAAGATAATGAGAAAACAGGTAATAACCCTATCGAGGTAAAAAACAATTATAAAGATGTTTTACCAACACCTTTATACTGTGATTATAAAGATTTCAAAGAACAAATAACATATCTTGTTCAAGAAGGCTATCATTTCCTTAGAATGAATGAAGTGATGGCATATCATGAGGGTACTCAAGAACTACCAAATAAATCTGTTCTTGTAAGTTTTGATGATGCATACCAGTCGGTTCTAGAATATGCATATCCAATCTTAAAAGAACATAATATTAAAGCGTCATTATTTTTAGTATCTGGATGGCTACAAGAGGATGTCATACCTTTTGATGATACAAAATCTAGAACATTAACATTGGATCAAGTCTACTCAATGCGTGATGTTTTTGAGTTTGTAAACCATACACATACACTACATGAAAGAGATGAAAACATGAGAAGTAATCTTATGGATGCATCAGTAGAAACAATCAAAAAAGATCTTGAAACTTGTAATCAGTATGTTGATATTACAGATGCATTTGCCTATCCATTTGGATTTTACGATGAAACAACTCCACAGAAACTTAAGGAATGTGGCATAGATTATGCATTTACATCCGATCCAGGTATCAATACAAAAGAAACTGATCCATTATACCTTCATAGATTCCCTGTATTCTATGGGTGCGATTTAGAACAGTTTAAAAAGATGCTAGTTTAATAGAAAGAGTCGTACTATGGATAATATATATAATAAAGAGAGCTTCTTTAATAAGTACAGCGAGATGAGTCGCTCAAAAGATGGACTAAAAGGAGCAGCAGATTGGCCAACTCTAAAGAAACTACTTCCAGATCTTAAAGGTTTAAATATTCTAGATTTGGGTTGTGGGTATGGTTGGCACTGTATCTACGCAAAAGAAAAAGGTGCAAAAAAAGTCATTGGTATTGATATATCGGATAAAATGCTTGATGTTGCGAAAGAAAAATCAAAAGGTCTTGAAATAGAGTATCATCAAGGCACACTTTCTGAACAAGCAATACAGCATGAATCATTAGATTTAATCTTAAGTTCACTGGTAATCCACTATATACAAGATTATGAATCCCTAGTAAAAGAAATACATGCACTTTTAAAAGTAGGGGGAGAGTTCATTTTTAATGTTGAACATCCAACCTTTACCGCAGCAGGGTCTCAAGATTGGGAATACGATGAAGATGGTAAAGTGAAGCACTTTCCTGTGGATAATTATTACTATGAAGGAAAACGAGAAGCAATATTCCTAGGTGAAAAAGTCACTAAATATCATAGAACACTCACAACCTATATCATGACCTTACTAGACAATAACTTCAGTATAGAAGCTGTTGTAGAAGCAAAACCAACTGATGAAATTGTACATACCATGATGAATGAGTTAAGACGACCAATGATGTTGATAATTAAAGCAAGAAAAATTAAATAAGTTACAGGCTAAGCGAATCAAGTTTAGCCTTTTTAATCGGACAAACGACTTAGGAAAGATATTGGTAAAAATTTCACAGTGTCATACTGTATAATTAGATATGAAAATGAAATTATTAAAGTGGAGGACATATGAAGAAAAGATTTAACTCAATATTTGATATTATAGGGCCTGTCATGGTAGGACCCAGCAGTTCCCATACAGCAGGTGCTGTAAGAATCGCAAACGTAGCCAGAATTATACTTAATGAAGAGCCCAGTAAAGTAAACTTTTATTTATATGGATCTTTTGCGGAAACATATAAAGGACATGGCACTGACTTTGCTTTAGGAGCAGGAATACAAGGTATGTTACCTCATGATGATCAAGTCGCACAATCTCTCTTGATCGCAAAAGAGAAAGGTATACCAATGAATTTTATTCCACTTGCGGATGTACAAGATCACCCCAATACGGTAGAGATAGTTATGTACAACAAAGAAGGAAAGAAAGTACAGGTAAAAGGTGCCTCTATTGGTGGTGGCAATATTGAAATAGTTGAAGTCAATAAAATTAAAGTTAGTATCAATGGAACAAAAGCATACCTTTTAATATTCCATCAAGATACACCCGGAATGATATATAAAGTGTCCGATGTACTAAGACTTGAAAATATTAATATTGCTACAATGAGTGTAGAAAGAAATGAGCCGGGGAAAGATGCTAATATGACAATCGCTTTAGATGATGCATTACCAAAGTTCTCACTTGAAACACTCAAACAAACTGAAGGTATTGAAGATGTAATCTATATACCAAAACAAATGGGAGGTAGCATCGATGTTTAATACAATGGAAGAATTATTAAAGAATTTAAATGGACAATCCCTTTCAGAAGCTGTTATAGAATTTGAAATGAATCAATCAGGAGATACCTATGACAACATTTGGAACAAGATGAAGATTCAACTTGATGTCATGAAAAAGTCAGTTGAACTGGGAGTAGAAGGTGTTGAATCTCCGACAGGACTTTCAGGAAATGATGCCAAGAAATTCAATGACTACTTACAAAATCATAAAAACTTTACAGGAAATCTAATCGCAAAATCCGTAAGAAATGCAATTGCTACAAATGAAGTAAATGCATCAATGGGGCTAATATGCGCTACCCCCACTGCAGGCAGTGCGGGTGTACTCCCTGGTGTTTTAGTAGCACTTGTAGAGGAATATAATATGAGTGAAGAAGAACAAATAAGATTCCTATTTGTAGCAGGTGGCATCGGATTTATCATCGCCAATAATGCCTCTATATCAGGGGCAGAAGGAGGATGTCAAGCAGAAATAGGTAGCGCCAGTGCCATGTGTGCAGCAGCCATTGTTGATTACTTCGGAGGAACACCTACACAAGCTGTTCACGCCTGTTCAATGACAATCAAAAACATGCTAGGGCTCATATGTGATCCAGTAGCAGGACTTGTAGAAGTACCCTGTGTAAAACGTAATGCACTCGGTGCATCACAAGCAATTGTATCTGCACAACTTGCACTCGCGGGTATCGAATCACGCATACCAGCTGATGAAGTTATAGAGACAATGCACCGTGTCGGACAAGAGATGTCAGATACATTTAAAGA
>CAYPHX010000094.1:0-3199 GCA_964410635.1 uncultured Erysipelothrix sp.
AGGTTCATTATCACAAGTAAATTCTTATTTTGAAAAATTGATGAATGAATAATAAAAGAGAACTTAATTACAAGTTCTCTTTTTTCATGCTGATACATTCATTCAATCTTTTATATTTCAATGTTGCAATCTCTTTATATACCTCTTCATGATGAACATCATACATCATCATCGCCCACTCACACCATAATACATGGTGTACTACTTCAAAATGAAACAAACGATTTAACATAGATTCTGAAGGTTCATGTCCAAAATAAGCCATATAAAACTGCATTCGTACTGAAGCATCAATAATATCATTTTCAGTAATGAAACTCATGATATCAAAATAAGGATCATTATCTTTTGCATATTCATAATCAATAAGATAATCCTTGTTATGTGTAAAAAGAAGATTTCCTTTCACAAGATCATTATGGCACAAACGTAAATCTTTAATCTCAAGATCATCAATGTAGTGATGTGCAAAGCTTGTATCAAACAAAGGGTTCTTAAGACGAGATTGAAACAATTTGAATTCTTTCTTAATCTCAAAAGAGTCACCAGAACTCAAATTGGCATCATGCAACTGCTTTATGAGTTTGGCTGCACGCAGTATATACTGCGTCTCATAAGTTTCTGCATTTTCTATGTATTCACTACACTTTATCCCACTATCTTTGTTATAATAAAGTAGCTTTGGCTCAAGTGCCAAGTTTTTTACTAAATTTAAGACTAAGTCCTCATGATGATAGTCAAAAAGTCCTTCATTTGCAGATCGTGGGATCCGAAGGACAACAGTCTTATCTTTAAGTCTAACGATATAGTTATCATTAGTTAAGCCCGTCTCAATATAAGAATAGGACTCAGGCTTTTCGTTAAATATTTTCTCTATGGTTTCTATAACATTCATAAAATTAGTATAACATAAAAGGAGCATCATATGAAGATTGCAATCGCATCAAACAATAAGGGTAAAATTAAAGAATTTAAGGCTATATTAGAGCCATTAGGCTACACATTAATGACAGCAGGAGAACTTGGAGTCGATATGGATGTAGTTGAAGAAACAGGCGAAACTTTTGCAGAAAATGCAAAACTAAAGTCAGACTACTTATATCAAGAAACGAAATTATTATCCGTAGCGGATGATTCAGGTCTTGTGATTGAGGCTTTACCAGATATCCTAGGTGTCACTTCAGCAAGGTGGATGGGTGAAGATACAGATTATGCAATAAAAAACGAGAAGGTATTAGAACTTCTTAAAGATAAAAAAGATCGCTCCGCTTACTTTATATCTGTAATCTCTATTTCAGATGGTAAAGAAGAACATCACTTTGAAGGTATTGTTAAAGGAAAAATAGCGCATGAAGGAACAGGTGAGGGTGGATTTGGTTATGATCCTATCTTTATACCAGAAGGTTTCAATGAAAGTTTTGGGGTCATGGATGATGTTCAGAAAAACGAAATATCACACCGTGCACGTTCACTCAAGAAAATGACGGAGTATTTCAATGAAAAGTAAGAAATATATTTATGCACTGGCTATTATTCTCATTGTACTTTCAAGTTTAGTGATGAGTGTTGAGTGGACTGCTTTTTCTAAGTCGTTTTATAAAAAACAATATGAAAAACTCAATACAGCTGAAAATATGCAGATGAGTCAAGAAGATTTATTTACTTCTACAGATATCTTATTAGATTATATTACGGATAAAGAAGAAAATATCGACTTAGAAGTTGTAGTGAATGGTGAAAAAGTCGAAATGTTCAATCAAAAAGAAAAAGATCATATGATTGATGTTAAAAACTTATACCAAGGTGTAAAGAGCTTTAAATATTTAGCTCTTGGTTTTGCATTTGTGATTGTTTTAATTGGGATTAAAACAAAAGACATTAACAATGCACGCTTATTAAAGGAATCATTTAGAATGTCAGCGATTATCTTGGCTGTACTTATTGGAGTTATTGTGTTTTATGCCTTAATTGACTTTAATGCATTCTGGATAAAGTTTCATGAAATATTTTTTACGAATGATTTATGGCTCTTAGATCCCTATACCGATAGAATGATTAACATGTTCCCCGAGGTCTTCTTTAATCAAATGGTACTTCGCATTATCTTAAACTTTTTAGTCATTAATTCAATATTTATTTTAATCTATAAAAAAGCAACAGGCTTAAAACTAGAAAAGGGTGATCACTGATGTTACATATTGTATTATACTCTCCTGATATACCACAAAACACAGGTAATATCATGCGGACATGTGCTGCCTTAAATGCAAAACTTCATTTAATAGAGCCTTTAGGTTTCGTATTAGATGAGAAAAGAGTGAAGCGTGCAGTCATGGATTATATTGATATCTTAGACTACACGGTCCATAAAAACTATGAAGATTTTAGTAATTCAGCAGACGGTAAATTCTACTTCTTAAGTCGTTTTGGTAAAAAAACACACTCCGACTTTGATTATAAATCTGTTGATAAAGATATCTATTTAATCTTTGGTTCAGAAACTAAAGGATTACCAGAAACACTCATCAAAAACAATATGGAATCAACTTTCAGAATTCCAATGAGTCCCCATGCTCGTAGTCTCAATCTATCAAATGCAGTCGCCATTGCATCTTATGAAGTTCAAAGGCAGTTAGACTACTGTACCCTTGCGAAAGAAGACTTAATGGATGGTAAAGATGTTTATGAAGAGAAATGATATTGTCTTTGTTCTAAAAGTCTCGTTTTATATCTATGCAGTATTTTACTGGCTTGAGTTCGCATTAATTGGAAGGCAGTTAATGTCCTTAGAGAAAGTAGGGGAAGCTGTCCAAATTCTACAAACATCCAATCTATTTTTAGTAGATCTTATCCGTGTTATTATTAGCCATAAAAAAGCATGGATGTTTATCATTCCTGAAATATTAAAAATTATTTCTTTACCATATGTAGTCTTAGTCTATCTTTGGTTTTACATTGAAGATAATATTATTTCAAGACACTTAATGATAATATGGTCAATGAGCTTATTTGTCTTACTTGGCGTTACGATCGTACTATCTCAACAATCTTTAGGCAAAGGCCTTAATATGACACATATCTTAGGAACAGTTGTTTTAGTAGCTTCATTGTCGATGGAAGTCTTAGTTTTAATTCGTTTCCTTAAAGAAAGATAACTATATAAGAATCAAGTAGTTTTATGAAATAGTTTGAAAATATT
>CAYPHX010000095.1:0-3162 GCA_964410635.1 uncultured Erysipelothrix sp.
CTCCCTTAGTTATTCAGAATATGAACCCTTATCAGCATCATATCTAGTATGTTAATTTTATTATCGCCATTTAAGTCATATATCTTTTTCTTCTCATTAGAAACACTGTTCGGTTCAAGGATTGCAACTCTAATTAACATCATATCTAGTATATTAACTTTACTATCCTCATTTAAATCATATTTATGAAATTTTGGTTTGGTACCTTCGTCTACCTTAGTCAAAAAGTCAGAAGACACATATCCCGTTCTACCATTATAATTTACGTGTACCCATCCATTTAGTGGGGTTCCACCAGTTACAATTGTATTGTGTGGAATGGCCGTAACGACTGAACCATTAATTGGAGCAGCTCTTAAATTCAAACCATTTGAAGCGTTAACTTTATACTTGATATTACCAGGTTTTGGAAGGTTTGTAGGTGGTGGCGTTGATTCGTCAACAACCTTAACTGAGTCTGCAGTAATAAAACCTACATAGTTTGAACCTGTTGGTTTGTAATTTGCAATGACGTAAACCCATCCATTGTTAGTAAATCTTGCTTCTTTTATTTCGGTTCCTTTTGGAATAACAAATGTTGTTGAATAGTCATTACTCCAATCGGCCTTTAGATTTGTGTCTTTTGTTGTAACGATAGTTTTTTCTGTTTTCTCTAAAGTTGGACTCTTTTTAATTTTCTTTTGCGTTTGAGTTAATATTGATGTGCCTTTCCCTTGATATACAATATCAACATTGTCAGCTTCTATATACAGTTGACTGTTTGCAATGATAAAAGGCAGCTCTAATTTACTACCATCTGAAGTCCATCTCAAGTAGTCTTTATTACCATCAAGCATCGACTCAGCAGTAAACTTATACCATTTCTTTCCGCCACGAGTTAGTGTTTCTGTAATGGCAATCATTGAATCTTGTCTTGGGGTACCATCTTTATTACGAGCTGGTGATCCACTTGTTGTACTTGCATCTTTATATAACTTTGCATTTGTAGTTTTGATTCTACCTAAGGTGTAAAGACCATAATCTTTTCCACCAGAACCCTGATCCATATTATAGTAATGAGCCGCTATTTTCTCGCCCCAGTATGGATCGGATGCATACTTAACATTCATTCCAATCTTCTTATTCCCTACAAATCCACCATTATAATATGTATAGTGAATGTTGCTATAACTCCAGTTGATGAAGTCAGAAAAGTGGGCATATGATCCTACAGCAGGTGTTAAATAACCTTTTGCCTTATTAGGGTCTGAGTCTACAGCATTATGTCCAAAGAAGTTATTACGATTTCTCGCTAAATTGGATGCTCCAAAGCCACTCTCATGAATAGCAGTTACAAAGCCAAGCGTTGGATTACTTCCGAAAAAATTGCCCATATCTACAAAATCTTTTTCTACATCATATAAAGATGAAGACAATCTATTTGTTCTGACAGTTCCATTATTTGTTAAATACTTTCTATAATCAGCACTTGTAAGTAAGGATTGAGTTCGAACTGGCAAATACTGAAAGTAATTGTAAAATGGATTCGTTGAGTTAATTGAATTGGGTCTTGCGGTTTCACTTGCATTATAATCTTTTACTAATCTGTTAATTCCATCAAGATTATCATTGTAAAAATATTTTCCATCATAAGATATATATCTTTTGTTTCTCGCTAAATAACTTGGAGCCTTTCCTTGATTCATTAGTGCATATGTTGTCGAGGTAGACCCTTGATTACTGAATGCATGAATAAGTTCGTTCTTATCATTTACGTAATAATAGTCATTCCCTTTTACACCAGTATATGGCACAGCTCTCAGTTCTGTTTTATCAACCCACCCGATTAAGCCTGATAGTGCAATCTTATACCTATTTGCTGATTCATCTAAAATAGGCACTACACCAGATGATCTGGGTGCAGGTTCAATATAAGTAAGTGCATAACCGCCGCTACTTTCTGAATAAATACTTGCAGTTCGGCCAGTTCCACCTATGAAATCACCCATACGTGGTGAGCTTTTAGAAGCAGAAAATGCCATAATATATCTTTGAGGTTCTGGTTCTGGTTCTTTTTCGACTGAAATCACTTCAAGTTCTAAGCCTTGGTGTAGTACATCAATCTCTAGGCCACCTGTTGTTGTCATACTGTCTTCTGACTCATCATTTTCGACAACTGCATCAGTCGCCATAACCAATGATGTTATTGGAATAACAAGTCCTAAAAGAGCTATTACTGATAGCTTCATAAGTCTCTTTTTAAATTTGTTATTACTGTTTTTCATTGGGCACTCCTTTAATTTCATATTAGTTTTATCTTAAATATTTTTGAAGTAAATCTCACATATATCACTATAGTTTAAGTATTAGTTCATTTTTATGTGTGAACTAACTTACTATATTTTATCATAGTTTATTGGGGTTTCAAACTTTTATTGAAAGTTATAGGGTTTATAAAGTAATTTACTTAATTTTGTGATATATTTAGTTTTATGGAGGTGCTTTATGAGTAAAGAAGGTTCAATGAGCGATAACGTTCAATTATCTTTTGGGGAAGAGTTAGGTAATTCTATAACACATGCTGTTATGGCTGCTGCCTTACTTCTTGGTTTACCTTTTGCAAGTATCTATGGATACACTAAAGGTGGTTATGTTCTTGGAGTTGGTTATGGTATTTTTATTATTTCCTTATTCCTGATGTTTTTATCTTCAACGCTATATCATGCGATGATGTATGATACGAAGCACAAGTATGTTTTTAGAATATTGGATCATATCTTCATATATGTGGCAATTGCTGGAACCTATACACCAATCTGTTTATATGTTATTGGTGGTAAACTGGGTTATACAGTGCTTGTCATTCAGTGGTTATGTGTTTTATTTGGTATTTTATATAAATCAATTGCACAAAAATCAGTGCCGAAGTTATCTGTTGGTATTTATATGGGAATGGGATGGGCTGCAGTTATTGTACTTCCAACCTTAATCCGATCAACTTCTTGGTTGTTTGTGGGTTTAATTGCTTTAGGTGGTGTACTTTATAGTATTGGCGCTTGGTTCTATATCCAAAAGGATAAACCTTACTACCATATGATTTGGCATTTATTTATTAACGCGGCTTCTTTAGCCCACTTTATTGCGATTATATTTTTCATTAAGTAAACTTCCATTAGGGAGTTT
>CAYPHX010000096.1:0-2710 GCA_964410635.1 uncultured Erysipelothrix sp.
TTTTATTTACTTCATCAACTTCCAGCACATTATGCTCCATGTTTACTTGAGCACCCAGTTCTTTAAGTTCTTCTGGATTTGAGTAGAAAAGACTTTCTGCTTTTTTAACTACATCACCAATATAGAGTGCAATTCCACATGATAAGAATGATACATTATCGTTTCGTTCATATACAACTACTTCCATTCCTGGTTGGTTTTTTAAGATTGATTTAACTGCTGATGTTCCTGCGTGAGTACATCCAATTACGACTGTTTTCATAATAATACCTCTTTTCATGTTTATATTATCAAATGTTTCTCAACTGTATCTCAACTATGCTCATTTTTCACAGCTATTTCCATTATTTAGATAAGTTAATAGAATATTTTGCATTTTATGATATGTATGGGAGATTTAACGTTGATTACGTATTCATATTATTGAAATTTTAAAAAAAGTTGCTTAACTATTTTTTAGTTAGCAACCTCACTTTAGGCTAGAATTCTTTCTTTTATCTTTCCTAAAGTTGATTCCGATATATCACAGCTCTTTAGATATGATTCAACAGTTCCATGAGTTTCGACAATATAGTCAAGGAACGTTGCCATATCTTCAGGCTGTGACTTCATGAAATGAATAAACTCGTTCGGGATTGTTTTCTCGAAAAGATATGTTGAGGATACTTGGTAATCAGCCAAAACATCTTTTTTTTGGACACCGATATAACTGAGAATCAGTGCAGCAATAATACCGGTTCTATCTTTTCCAGCAGAGCAATGAAATAAAGCCATACCTTCAGCATTTCCTAATGCTTCAAATACATTTTTTATAAATACTTTATTGCTTCCAAACTCAATGTACATTTCTCCTAATGTTTGATTTGATAGTACAACACCTTCTACAAGACCATCTGAGACTGAAATATGATGATAATTTACATCTTTATCGTTTGTGAATGGATTCTTCGCAGCTTCCAATTCATCCTTAAACCTTAAGTCAATCACATCACTGAGGTTTAAATCTTTGAACCTTTGGATCTCATCTTCTTTTAATCCGGATAAGCAGTCGCTTCTTAGGAATACTCCAAACTGTGTTACGCTATTATCTGTTTCATACCCCCCGAGATCTCTGACATTTTTAGTGTTTTCAAATCTTAATCTTTTTACATTATGCTTCATGTTTATTTTCTGCTCCTTCATAAATATAATCAATCATTGTAGTTGTGAGTTCTGATGGATGACCATCAAATACGATTTTTCCTTTTTTTACTCCAATAATGCGACTTGAGTATCGCTTCGCAACATCTACTTGGTGTAGATTCGCAATACAAGCAATGCCTTTTTCCTGACATGTCGCATGAAGTCTTTCCATTACATCTTTTGAAGTTTTTGGATCCAGTGATGCGATGGGTTCATCAGCCAACATAAGCTTTGGTTTTTGAGCCAGTGCACGACAAATACCCACACATTGCATTTGTCCTCCTGATAACTCGTCTGCTCTTTTGTAAATTTCTTCTTCTAAGTCTAACTCGATGAGTAATGCTATCGCTTCTTTTTTATCTTGTTCTGAGTAAAGGCCCAGTAGACCTTGAACTGTGCTCATATGACCCAATCGTCCATGCAAAACACTTTCTAGTACGCTAAGCCTTGAGACAAGATTATAGTTTTGAAAAACCATACCTATCTCTGATCTCAGTAGACGTAAGTCTTTCTTTGAGCGAACATTGACTGGTGCTTCCATAAAATCAACTGCACCACTTGTTGGATCGATTAAATGATTAATACAACGTAATAGCGTCGATTTTTCCGCCCCACTTGGACCGATGATGGAGATGAATTCTCCTGCGCTTACACTGAAACTCACGCCATTTAAGGCATGTGTTTCGTTATTATATACTTTGCTTAAATTATAAGTTTCTAATATTTTCATTTTGACTCCTTACGAATTTTTCTTACTACAAAGTTTGATGCTACTTCGAGAATGAACATGCAGATAAAGGTGACATAAATCCCTGTTGCAGCAGTTGAGAAGTTGTATGTTCCGATTGCCATATTTAAGCGATATCCAATTCCTGCAACACCAACAACTCCTAGTACTATGGCTTCAGAAACATTCATTTCAAAGCGCATGGCTATGGCACTGACAAAATCAGGATAAAGATGCACCGTAACACCGCGCATCATAATCACAAGCCATGATGCTCCAACGCTTTCTAAAGCTTCAATTACACCATCACTATCTTCCTCTACTCTATCTGATAATGTTCGAACAAGAAATGATGTTGTTGGAATAAACATTCCCAATATTCCAGCAAGTGATCCAAACCCAACACTCGCTGCAGCGATTAATACCCAGATACTCATCGGTACTGCTCTTACCAGTAACATCGTGTTTCTAATAATCTTTGCAAGGTATTTGTTGGGTGTCGTATTTTCAGCAACCAAGTATACCAATAAGATGCATAAGACTAAGGCTACTATGAGACCAATTAAGGCAATAGCGAGTGTTTCTACAAGGCCAATTTAATATAGCGGTAAAACAGCTAAGTCTGGTTGTAGTAGTTGCATGATTAAGCCTTTTACTCTGTCTTGACCTTTGATAAAGTAAGAAAAATCTAAATTAACTTTACTGATCGCAAAGATAAATAATATTGCGACTGATATTGCAAATATTCTTTCTTGGCGCACTGTTTTAACATGTTAAAGCGTATATTTTTTCCTTTTTCTA
>CAYPHX010000096.1:2750-3141 GCA_964410635.1 uncultured Erysipelothrix sp.
GAAATAAATCCATTGATTTCTTGAGTTCATACCCCAATCCCCCTGCTCCTACAAGTCTGAGTATTGATGATGCTCTGATATTAATTTCAAAAGCAAACAATGACCAAGAATAAAACATAGGCATCAGTGTTGGAAGAATGGCATTACGTATTAAAACCATGCGTGATGCACCCACAGCTCGCATCAACTCATACATCCCATCATCAATACTATCAATCGCATCTGATAGTACTCTTGTTAAAAAGGCAATCGAGAAGACAAGTCAGCTTGAAGAGATGTTAGCAAGTGTTGACCCTAAGGATTTGAAAGAAACTTATGCAAAGGATATGCTTGAAAGTATCAAGCAAATGTTAGTTACTAAATAGAGAGGGTCGCCTAGCAGCTACCCTCA
>CAYPHX010000097.1:0-3051 GCA_964410635.1 uncultured Erysipelothrix sp.
TTGGTATAAATAAAGAATTTATACATCTTGTTTTAATTCGATTGCCTCTAGCTTTGCTTCTAATGTATAAACACGATTTTGTCATGTGTTTATCATTAAACTGGATCATTTCGGGGATTCTGTCTTTTTTTAATACCCACATCCATTTTACACGATCTTATAGACTTCAGTTTTTGACAAAATTTAGTAAAGTATATACTTTTGTAATAAAGACTTTACATTTTCATATGTAAGTGTTATCATTTTGTCGTGGAGGTAATATGGAGAACAAATTTTTAAAATTTCCGAAAGGATTTTGGTGGGGTTCAGCTTGGTCGGCAGAACAATCCGAAGGTAAAGGTACAACACCAAAAGATGAAACAGTATGGGAAAGATGGTACAAGCAAAGTCCTAATAGATTTTTCAATAACATCGGACCTCAAATAACTACAGACCATATGAATCATGTTGAAGATGATATTCAGTTAATGAAAGACACTGGACATAACTCATTAAGAGTTTCTATTTCATGGGCTAGAATGTTTCCTAATGGAATGGAAAATGGTGTAAGTCAAGAAGCTGTAGATTACTATAGAGATTCATTTAAAAAAATGTCTGACGCAGGTGTTGCAGTATTCGCAAACCTATATCACTTTGATATGCCAGCTAGATATCAAGATATTGGTGGATGGGAATCACTAGAAGTTATTGAACATTATGTAACATATGCTAAAGCATGTTTTGAAAACTTTGGCGACTTAGTAGAACACTGGTTTACATTTAATGAACCACTAGGACCAATCTTAGGTTCATATATGGAAGATTTCCATTATCCAAATATTATTGATTTCAAACGAGGGGTACAGGCTGCATTTAATACAATATATGCACATGCTAGATTAATTGAAGAATTTAAGAAATTTAACTTGGAAAGTAAGATAGGAACAATTTTAAATCTAAGTCCTACTTATCCTCGTTCTCAAAATCCAGCAGACCTAAAAGCAGCAGAAATTGCTGACTTATTCTATACAAGAAGTTTCCTTGATCCAATGGTTAAAGGAACATTTCCAAAGAAATTAGTTGAAATACTAAAAGAATACGATCACTTGCCAGAATATACAAATGATCAACTAGAAACTATAGAAAATAATGTTTCACAAATACTTGGTTTAAATTATTATGAACCAAGAAGAGTAAAGGCTAGAGAAAGTGCTTATAATCCAGAAAGTCCATTTATGCCTACATGGTTTTTTGAGAAACACGATATGCCAGGTATGAGAATGAATCACTATAGAGGGTGGGAAATCTATACTAAGGGTATTTATGATCTAGCTATTGATATACGTGATAACTATGGTAATATCGAATCATTCATTTCAGAAAACGGAATGGGTGTAGCTAATGAAGAAAGGTTCATGGATAAAGTAACTGGTCAAGTTATAGATGACTATCGAATTGAATATGTTGAAGATCATCTAGCATTTGTGTGGAAATCAATTGAAGAGGGATGTAATATCAATGGATACCACATCTGGACGTTTATTGATTGCTGGTCATGGATAAATTCATACAAGAATAGGTATGGCCTAGTTTCATTAAATTATGAGACTCAAGAAAGACAAATTAAAAAGTCAGGCGAATTTTATAAAAAAATGAGTGATGACAATGGTTTTACTTACGATATAAATAAATTATTTTAAAAAGCAGGAGAAAAGAAATGAAAAATATTTTAGACAAAGTTTCTAATACGATTGCAAAAGCTGCAGAGAAACTTGGAAATCAAATGCATTTATTAGCATTACGTGATGCATTTGCGACAATTATGCCATTCATGATTTTAGCAGGATTTGTAACATTAATTAACTGGGTAATTTTAGACCCATTTGGAAGTCCATTAACTAAAGTTATTAACCCAGACACACTAGCAACACTTCAAAAAGTAGCTTTACCAATTGGAGATGCAACTTTAGGAATTATGACTTTATTAATTGTAATTACTATTGCATTACAATTATCAAAATATAGACAATATGATAATCCAATTGCAGCTATTTTAACATCAGTTGTAGCATTCTTTGTAGTTACACCAATGTCAATCTCAGTAGTTCCTGATGGAAGTACTGCAGCTATTACAGTTAGTGGTATTGGATCAGGCTTTGTAGGAGCGTCGGGAATGTTTGTGGGTATCTTAGTTGGTTTAGTAGCTACAGATATCTTTATTAAACTTACAAATGTTGATAAATTCAAAATCAAAATTGATGGTCAAATTCCGCCTTCAGTAATATCATCATTTAACGTATTAATTCCAATTATCTTAACAGTATTCTTATTCACAGTACTTAACTTTGTATTAACAACAGGATTTAACATGACTTTAAATGATCTAATCTCAAATATAATCACAAAACCATTAAGTAATGTAACAACTGGATTATTTGGATTTGTATTAATTACATCAATCGCAAACTTATTCTTTGGATTTGGTATTCACCAAGCTGTTATTTCAGCATCACTTTTAGATCCATTCCTATTACAAAATATGAGTGAAAACATGACTGCATATGCAAATAATCAAGAAATTCCACATATTATCAATATGGCATTCAAAGATACATTCGCAGTTATGGGAGGGTCAGGAAACACTATTGCATTACTAATTGCAATATTCTTATTCAGTAAGAGAAATGACTATAAAGATATTGCGAAGTTATCAACAACACCAGCTATCTTCAACATTTCAGAGCCAATTATCTTTGGTCTACCAATTGTGTTTAATATCTCATTAATTATTCCTTTTGTTTTAGCACCAATATTTTCTTTAGTTGTTGCATACTTCGCAACACTATGGGGATTCATTAATCCAGTAGTAGTTCAAATTCCTTGGACAACTCCACCTCTACTTTCAGCTTACTTAGCTACAGCAGGAGACTTTAGAGCAGTAGTATTACAAGCAGCTATTATTGTAGCAACTGTATTAATTTACTTACCATTCTTAAAGATTGATGAAAAAGTGACAGAAAAATTAAACGAAAACTAATTTATAAGGTTTTAGCCACTTAAAATAGTGGCTTT
>CAYPHX010000098.1:0-2947 GCA_964410635.1 uncultured Erysipelothrix sp.
GAACAACTTTCTCAATTCGTGAAGGTGGACGTACAGTTGGTGCTGGAAACGTTACAGAAATTATTAAGTAATTTTACTTTAATTAAAGAGGAATCTATGATTCCTCTTTTTTTGTGTTTAGGACTTTCCTAAGTAGAAGACTACTTTTTAATAGATGGAATTACTGAGGATTGTTTGTTCATATTGAGTTCAAATTGATAATTAATTTGTCATGCCTGTTTGTTATACTAACTCCAATAATTAAGAAGCGGGTGAATTTATGCGTGTAGTCATTGTTGATGCCGATAAAGAGTCGGTTAAAAACTTAGTTAACATATTGAATACATTTGAAGCTGTCAAAATTATTGGAATTTTTGATCATCCATTAGATGCAATGAATAATATAAAAGATCTATATGTAGATTTAGTATTTATGGAGATAGAGGTTAATAATTTCAATGTCTTGGAAGTTGTGCCTTGGTTCTATAATGTTGATGAAGAGCTCTCGATTGTATTTACAACGAATAATACAGAACATGCTCTCAGTGCATATGATATGGGGATTATTGATTACCTGGTTAAACCATTGACGCACAATCGAATGAAGCAGACTTTAGATATCATTAATAAGCGACATAAACCAAAGCGAGATTACGGTGTCTCGATTACAAGTTTTGGAACATTTGATTTAAAGACTACTGATGGAGAAGTCGTTAGGTGGCGTACACGTAAATCAAAGGAATTACTCGCGTTTTTATGGATGAACCAAGACTCTGTTGTGGGGCGTGATATCGTACTGGAAACGATGTTTCCTAGTGAAGCCTTAAGTAAGTCAAGTGCTTTACTGAGTACAACAATCTATCAAATGCGACAAACTTTAGGGAAATTCTTTGGAGAAGATTTTCTTGCTTATCTCAACAATGGTTATCAACTAAAGGTTAAGATAGAAAGTGACTATGAAGACCTTCTTAAAATATTAAAGACTGAAGAATATAGTGTCGTTAATTTTGAAAAAGTTGAACTACTTTATAAAGGTGATTTTTTGGGCGATGAAGCTTATGAGTGGTCTGTAAAGCATTCTGAAAGAGTTAGGGATATCGTTAAGGATTATCTGTTGAAATCGATGGATGCTTTAGATAAGGAGATTAGTTTTTACTCTTTAGAGAGAATTATGTTGTTTACCTATGACTTAGACAGGTTAGATGAACTAATGGTTGTTAAGATACTGGAGAACTACGCTAGACATAAGCAAATGGCTAAAACGGATAAATTCTATCAGGATTATGTTATAAACCTTGATGAACTGATATCCAGTGCACCTTCTGCTCTAGTAAAGGAAAAGTATCAAGAATTGAAGAAACTTAATATAAAATAACGCTATCTTCTGATGGCGTTTTTTTCTTTGTGACAATTTTTGAGTTTAAGGGCATAGTATTGCGTGATTAATCGTTGCTGGAAAAAATGTCTTTTCCTTCCTTATATATAGGGCGCAAAAAAGTAGGGCTAAAAAGAGATCAAATTAGCAAAAATAAGAGTTGTATCAACTATTATAAAATAATGTAAATAAACACTTGCAATGATAATATAATCATGTATAATGATACAGCAACTGCAATGAAGTGCGAGGTTGCCGGCACACCGAGACACGTTGTCATGGAATGGTGGGATTGCCGGGGAATTTGCAACGAGCAGGCCTATTTAATAGGCAGGATAAGGAGGATATGTCCATGGCAAAGAATGTAATTCGTATTCGTTTAAAAGCTTACGAACACCGCACGATTGATCTATCAGCTGAGAAAATTGTCAAAGCTGCAAATGATTATGGTGCAAATAAAGTAGTAGGTCCAGTACCACTACCAACGAAGAAAGAAATCGTTACAGTTATTCGTTCACCACACGTGAACAAGGATTCACGCGAACAGTTTGAATCAAGAACACACAAACGTTTGATTGAAATTGTAGGGCCAACACCTGAAACAATCGACGCATTAAGCCGACTTGAGTTACCAAGCGGTGTAGATATAGAAATTAAACTTTAGTAGGAGGGTAACATGAAAGGATTATTAGGACGCAAATTAGGAATGACTCAAGTCTTCGCAGAAGATGGAACATTAATTCCTGTAACTGTAGTTGAAGTACAACCCAATGTTGTTTTACAAAAACGCACAATGGAAACAGACAACTATGAAGCAGTTCAATTAGGTGTTGTAGATGTTAAAGTACAACGCGCGAACAAATCTGAGATTGCTCATGCTGCTAAAGCTGAAACAGCTCCGAAGAAATTTGTTCGAGAAATTGCTGGAAACGGAATGTTTGACTTTGAAGTTGGACAAGAAGTTAAAGCAGATTTATTTAACGCTGGAGACTTAGTTGATGTAACTGGAATCTCACGCGGTAAAGGATATCAAGGTGCAATTCGCCGAAACAACCAAGCATTAGGACCTAAATCACATGGATCAAGATTCCATAGAGGTATTGGTTCACTTGCTACAGGTGGTCTAAGCAGTGTGAATATCAAAAAAGGTGGCGTGATGCCTGGACACTCTGGTGTACAGACAACAACAAACCGTAACTTAGAAATTATCAAAGTTGATGTAGAAAATAACTACATGTTAGTAAAAGGAAATATTCCTGGACCTAAACGTGGATTTGTAACTGTTAAGACAACTACAAAACGAGTTAAATCTACAGAACCAGTAGTATTAGTAGATTACGCAGGTAAGGAGGATTCTGACAATGCCTAAAATTGATGTACTAAATCATGAAGGAAAGAATCTTCATACATTAGACCTAAATGAAGCAGTGTTCGGTATTGAACCAAACACACAAGCACTATTCGATGCAATCATTGCTCAACGTGCAGCTTTACATACAGGAAACCATGCCGTTAAAAATCGTTCAGCAGTTCGAGGCGGTGGCCGTAAGCCATGGCGTCAAAAAGGAACTGGACGTGCACGTGCAGGTTCAA
>CAYPHX010000099.1:0-2913 GCA_964410635.1 uncultured Erysipelothrix sp.
AATATTTTCAAACTATTTCATAAAACTACTTGATTCTTATATAGTTATCTTTCTTACATTATAATACAGATTGATGTGTAATCTAAGTGAATTGCGTGAAATTGGTTGACAAAGTGATAGGTTTCTATAAAATTAAAAGATGAACGAGGTATATTATGAAACAAAAAAAGGTATTTATTATTTATGGATTAATCTTATCCTTAATTGTAATTCTTGTGGGTGGGTTTTATATCATTAAAACAATAAATCAAAACACAGGTGTAGGTAATGTAAGTGTTAAGACTGATGATTATTATTCAATCAGAAATAACGCAACAGTACTTCAAAAAGATTTGTATAAAGAACTTATTGCTGCAATAGAAGCAGAAGAAAAAGATGAAAAAGTAATTAATGAATTATTAGCACAGAACTTTGTAGCTGACTTTTATACATGGAATAACAAATTCCGTAGAAACGATATCGGTGGGCTTCAGTTCGTGGATGAAAGTATTAGAGTCAATGTGTATCAAAATGCACAAGAAACATTCTACAATGACTTTTACTATTACTTAGATAAAAAACAACAAAAAGATACTTTAGAAGTAACCGAACTTACTGTTGTAGATTCATCAAAGATTGACTATTTCGTCTTTGATAAAGATGGTAGCGAAGAAATCTATGATGAAGTAACAGAACGTTATGTCATGGGTGATTATATTGATGCTTATGAAGTTAAGTTAACATGGAAATATAAAGATAGTGGTGTATTAACACCAAGTGATTATGATATAAAAGCTAATATCATTATTACAAAAAATGAAAAAGGACTACCGATGATTGTAGAGGTAAACCATAATGAAGAAAACTAAGATTTATAATTCTCCAATTACAGGCCTAATACTAAGTCTATTGGTTAATATCCTGTTTATTTTCGTATTAGTCAACATTGGAGATTTCGTGAGTGTCAGCAAAAAAGGATTTATTATTCTACTTTCTGTCATTTCTTTACTTGCTCTATTAGTCAATGGATTATTTGTAGTTGGCTTTGCTTATAAAAATTCATTTGTTAGAAGAACATTTGTGATTTTCTCAACGGTTATTATTTTAGTTTTTGGTTTTTCAGTATACTATACAAGTCGGTTAAATAAAGGACTTGGTAATATCATTGATAAGGAACTGGAAGAAGTCATTGATTATAGTTTTGTTACCATAGATCCTGGACAAGGTACTGAAAACCTAACGGGTGACAATACGATTGGATTTGTTGAAGGAGACACAGAGTTTAACACAAGTGTTGAGAAAGAAATTACGTTATTCTCATCAACAGTTCAAGTTGTAAAATATGAGAATTATGATCAACTGTTTGAGAGTATGTTGGATTTTGAAGAGTTAGATGTAGCAATACTACCTAAGAAATACCAAATTTTACTTCAAGATTTACCTGAAGAAGCACAAGAAATGATGGACGATTCTAGAGTTATTCATGATTTTAATATTAAAGTACAAACGGAAGCAAGAGATGTTGCGAAAGTATTAGAAGAACCATTTACAATTCTAATGATGGGGCTCAATGATAATTTAGCCGATTCAATCATTTTAGCAACAGTTAATCCACAAACATTGAATGTTACAATGACCAGTATTGGTCGAGACAGTTATATCCCAATTGCTTGTTATCCAAATCAAGCATCCGATAAATTAAATCATGCGCGTGGTAGAAGTAGACAGTGTATTATTGATACAATAGAAAACTTCTTAGATGTAGACATTGATTTCTACTTTGAAACAGACTTCTATGCACTGGTTAAAGTAGTGGATGTTTTAGGTGGAGTTGAGATTGAAAGTCCAATTACATTTGGTGGTAGTTTACCAAAAGAAAACGAACCCGGTTTCCACGAAATTACAATTCGCGAAGGTAAATATGTCATGAATGGAAATGAAGTAATTACTTTTGCGCGTGAGAGATATCACTTTGGCAATGGAGATTTCCAAAGACAATTAAATCAACAATACGTTATAAAACAAGTTGCAGGAAAAATGTTTGAGGAATCAAAGAAAAATATTGATACCCCAATTAAAGTACTTGAAGCAGCGGAAGATAATATTTCCATGAACTTAAGTGTTAAAAATGAAATTTCTCCTCTACTGGGCTATGCAATCAATAATATTGCAGCATCACCAGTTGGTGCAATTGAAACATTTAATATCCACTCTACTCAAATTCAAGCAGCAATTGGTAATGTTGGACGCATGAGTGTTATCCTACCTTATGAAAATTCTGTTCGTGATATAAAAGCGATGATTAAAGAAAATCTATCAACAGAAATTAAAGCACCAGCGAAAGAGTCATTCTCCTTTAGTATGAATCATCCATTCAAATGGTCAGATGGTATTGAAGGTAAAACTTATTATGGTGGTGCTACAATTAGTAGCAGTGTTCCTGTTGAAGAGGAAACATCAGAAGAAGATTACGTAAACGTTCCTTCATTCAATGGGATGACACAATCCGAAATTCTATCATGGGGTCAAAGAAACGGTATTAAAATTAATGTAACAATTGTAGATTATGAACCACAATATGAAGCAGGACAAGTAATTTTTCAATCTTCAGAAGGTGAAGTCATAAAACCTGAATTAATTAATGTCACGATTGTAGGTGAAGCACAATCAGAAACTGGCCCTGAAGAGGGCGGTGGTTCAAATGGCAGTGGCGAACCAGGTGATGGTAGTGATAATGGTGGGGATACTGGAGATGGTGACATCGACGAAGGTGGCACTGATGAAGGTGGTACTGGAGAAGATGGCACTGATGACAGCGATTCAGATGCTCTAGAATAAGTATTAAGAGATACATTCTCTACCATATTATTTAATATTGTTGTATAATCTAAAAAGAAACTAAGGTGCATTATGCACCTTTTGTATAGGAGTCGA
>CAYPHX010000100.1:0-2910 GCA_964410635.1 uncultured Erysipelothrix sp.
TTTGTTATATAGAGAAGTGTCTACACAAGTGTAACCCTTCCATAGTTTGATGTCTTTCGACTAATAAATTTAAACTTTGGCCTACTCTATTGCAAAAAGTGTATAACTTTTAAATCCGACTTTCTGTAAATGTGACTTAATCTTAGTTGCATCAATCAAACCTTGAATAAAAAGTTGCTTAATTGGACGTATCGCGAGAAACTTGATATAATAAAAACATTGTTCTATTTTCGGTTATTAACAGGACATATAATGTTTAACTAAAATAGATTGTTGCATATTAATCTTAGTTGCAACTGTAGAGTATTGACTTAGATTTAGTATATCCAAAATTTACCATTATAAGGGGTTTAATATGAATACAAATTATAATCAGAATGAAGAAGAAATAAGTTTATCGGAACTATTTTCAATAGTAAAACCATATGTTCTACACATACTAATTGTGAGTGTTGTTTTTTCACTACTTAGCTTTGGTTTTACCAAATTATTAGTTAAGCCAGTATACGAAAGCAATGCAACCTTGATCGTTAATAACAGAAAAGATGAAGCTCAAAATATCACAAGTGATGAGATAAATTCGGCTAGAAACTTAGCATCTGTTTATTCTATTGTTATAAAGAGTAATGCAGTTATGGAACCTGTTATTAAGTCAATGGATACAGATATTACAATGGAAGAGTTATCAAGTAAGATTACTGTTTCATCTGTTGATAATACACAAGTTTTAAAGATATCTGTAAAGGATACAAATAAAGAACTTGCACAACAATACACTAGTGGAATTATTAAAGTAGCACCTAGTATTATGGTCGATATGGTCGAAGCAGGTAGTGTAAAGATAATTTCAGAACCGGAAATTCCAAACTCACCTATTTCACCTAATGTTAAGATGAATGTACTTGTTGCAGGGATGCTTGGATTTATGTTAAGTATTGGTGTCGTATTTATAAGATATATTATGGATAAGACTTACAAAAATCCAAGAGAACTAGAAGCAGATCTAGAGATAGCAGTTCTAGGGGTTATACCAAATTTTGAATCAGTAAGGGGAGGCAAATAATATGTTTAGAAAAAAAGCCCAGGTTACAAGACAGAATAGAAAATCCATTCTATCTCCATCAAGTAGTTTTGCATATGTAGAAAGCTACAAATCTTTACGTGCTAATATTGAGTTTTCAACTTTTGATGGTGAACTGAAGACCATTGTTTTTACCAGTTCAATTCCAAACGAAGGGAAATCATCTGTAGTTGTAAATACAGCCACAACGCTTGCAGAAAAAGGATACAAAGTACTCTTAGTTGATGCAGATCTACGTTCTCCAAGTATCACACAATATCTTGGTGTCCGTACACGTAATCAAAAAGGGTTATCTACAGTTCTTTCAGGAAAGAATACAATTCAAGATGTGTTGTATTCGTATAAGCCATCAAGTTTTGATGTTATCTTGGCAGGGCCAATCCCACCAAACCCAACAGAATTAATTTCTAGAGAAAGAACTAATACTCTATTTGAAGAACTTAAAACTAAGTATGATTATATTCTAATCGATACTCCACCAGTAGGTGTAGTAAGTGATGCTACATTATTATCTAAATATGCGGATGGGGCAATATTCGTAGTAAGACATAACTTTGCAGAGAAGGATATGGTAAAAGAATCCTTGAAGAAGCTTGCATCTTCAAAAGTACGCATTCTGGGATCTATTTTCAATAACTATGATGTCTCGAAAGATATTAAAGCGACAGATCAGTTTGAATATACATATAATGCAGAAAACTTTAACCATGACTGATTTACATTCACATATTCTTTTTGGGATGGATGATGGTGCGAGAAACATTGATGAATCAATAAGAATGCTTAAAGCACAAATTGCCCAAGGTGTAACTCAAGTAGTTTTAACGCCACACTTTTCACCACTCCAAGATAAGTTATCTGAGTTTCTTGAAAAAAGAGATGCAAATTATAAACTTCTTAAAGAAGCAGTCAAGGAAGAGAATCTTGATATAGAGCTTAAAATTGGTGCTGAGATTTTATTCAGTATTGAATTACTAAACATGGATTTATCAGATTTAGTAATAGAAGGTACAAACTTCCTTTTATTAGAATTCTCTACAAGAAGTCATATTCACAATTTAAAGAATTCTATCATTGATTTAACAAATAATGGTTATGACATCATCTTTGCTCATATTGAACGTTATAGTTTTTTACGTGATAATTTAGAATTAATGCAATACTTCATTGAGTCTGGTGTGTTGTACCAAGTCAATGGTAGTAGTTTCTTGAGAAGTGCAGATAAAAACTTCTTAAAAGCATGTATTAAACATAATTATATACATCTTGTAGCAAGCGATGCTCATTCATTAAGTACAAGGAAACCTAATTTAGAAAAAGCTTATGCTGCCATCAGTTCATCATATGGTGATGAGGCTGTTGACTATTTTATCGAAAACGCAAATTCAGCATTTGATGATCAACAACCAAATATAAAGAATCCGACGAAAATGAGAAATATCCTAGGTAGATACCTCTAGTCAATAAAGCTTTATTAATATATATCAATAATAAACAAACAGGACCAAGATTGGTCCTGTTTTTTAGTGAGCTATAAAAGCTATTTATATTTTACTTAAATGTGGTTAAATATTCTCTGTTTGCTTCAAACAATTCATCAAATACAATTTCGGCCTTCGTGGCACTTGGACACAGTTGGTTCGCTGCAAGGGCATAGATAGCTAGATCTCTATCTCCTTTAATTGTAGCTTCACAGACCATGCGTTCAAATGATTTAATATTTTGAATTAGACCATTAATGCGAGGATCTAGTTCACCAATTGTTAGTGGCTTTGGTCCATCTTTTGTAATGACACAAGCCACCTCTACAGCACTATCTGGTGATATAT
>CAYPHX010000101.1:0-2751 GCA_964410635.1 uncultured Erysipelothrix sp.
CTTTTTCTGTTTTTCATCGTGCTATATAATGGTACCCGGAGCCGGAACCATATATATTATATAAGTGTTTGGTTTATATGGTTTTTATTTTTTTAATATTATTTAGTGTACATGATGGTGTACATAAAATTAAATGTTCGCATTTTAATTATTAAGTACTTATCCCATAACTAGTAGAACTATCATTGTCTACTTTGATTTAAATAATTTGTTGTACTCATCCTCGACCAATTGACTGATCACTTTATCAGCATTTCCACCTTTAACTTTCAGAATGGAGTGTAAGTGATCATGATTTTTTTTGTATATCTTGACCTGTTTTAACTCATCGTTTTTGTTAGCAGATGAAAACTTATTCCATGCATCTTTCATATTCTCTGTAACTTTAGCTCTGTACGATATTTTTGGGATAGACTCGAAATCGGTAGAAGGGTTACTCAAGTCTATATTATTTGTAAAAAATTCATAGGTGTAATCTGCGTTTGGTAAGACATCAAGGCTAGCCAAAATTAAATCATATTTATCTTTAGAAGTAATAGGTATAAAGATGTTTTGCAATATCAAGTAGTCTCTTTTTTCAGAATATAGATAATTATAAGCCCATTCAATTTGAGTAGTATCGTCACTTTTGAGCCATCTCATTTCTCTATTAGTACGGTTTTTAAAATAGTCAGCTTTTACTTGCTCTAATCGCCACGTTAGAGGGTTGGTATTACTATAGGGGACGTACGAAGCATAGTTAGTTGGTGTTAAGTATATATTGTTAAAATCAATCACTTCATATTTTAAGTAACTCAAAATAAAGTTAGTTAGTTCATCGGCTCCAAAAAAAGATTTATTGAACAGTATTCCCTGGACAAGATAAGCCACATGTAAAGCATTACGTAGATCTTTTTTTATCCATTCGAGTGAGCCATCTGGTAATTGAGTATTGATTTTGAACTGCATCAGTTCATGGAAATATTGAATTGGATTAGGATAACTCTGGAAAATACTTTTTAAAATAGGTTTGAAGGATCCATTGTCTAACTCTAAATTTGACGAACAATAACCATTATAAGTATTGTGAGCGAACACCAAACTTTTGGATTCATCCTCATTAAAGCGTCCAATTGTTTTGTAAAAATCTTCTAAACTTTTCCAATCTTCTTTTAAGTAATAAAAGTATAAATCAGTATAGTATTTATTGTGTTGAGCCCAAAAATATGCACTAGATTGATCGAATACCTCTTGCTGTAAATTAGAATGGTTTTGTGGATGAGCTTGTATTTCCTGTACCTTAGTATTTTGAGCATTTAATGTTGTAATTGAATCTTGATTGACATTATTCGCAACTTCGTAAGCACCCTCATCTCGATCATAAATTTGATCTTGTTTATTCGTATTAAAAGTTAAGTTATTAGTGTTCGTCATAGCTCGATTCCCTTCAAAAAAACTCCCAAAAAGTAGGTGAAAAGTCTCAAAAAGTCGGAGAAAACTACTTTTTAAGTATCTTTAAACTCCCTAGATATAAGGCTTTGTAAGTATATTGTCCATTTTTTCACCTACAGTTAGCCTGTATGCTTTTTCCTACCGTGAATAACTAACTATACCCCTAATAAAAACCAAGCGATAGCAGTAATTACAAAAATATTGGGCTAGCTATTACGGCTTCGTTTAAAGCTTTCAAAGTGGGTTATTTATATTATATCAATATTAGTAACTCTGAATTAATTTTGTATTAGATAGCCGTTAATTGTATTTCGATAATTATTTACTCGATAGCCATAAGTTATGTATCAATAACTTAACAGGCTATTTAAATGATTAATTACGCACAATCACAAAGTAAAGTCTTAACAGACGTAGATGCATTGATAAGAGCAATCATGTCTGATAAGACTAATATTAACACAGTGATGCTAGCACTAAACTATCTGTATCCAATAATGATGTATTATGATGACTCGGATCTAGAACATACGGAAACAGTCAGATGGTTCATCGGTACAGCTCAATTACTAAAAGGAGACTTGTACCCTGATGAAGTAGTTTGGGATCGAGAGTCGGCTCAAAGATTCATGGATTTGATTCAAGCGTATAGGTATGAGTTTTTACAGAGTAAAGCTTACTTTCAGTTAGTTGAGTCCAATAATACTAACTCGTTAGTACACTACTTAAAACAAATGTTTGATCACTATAGCCGGCTGTTAGTCGTTAGAGTCGACCTAAAATATAAGGTTGAGAGTCAATCAAAAGTAACTGTACAGGATTTTAATGATCATATTGGCATTTTAAGAGATAGAATGAGAAGAAAGAAGGGAGTATTTAAGTCTCTGGAAGGATATGCATGGGCTCTCGAGCAAGGTTATGAATTAAATCATAGCAATGGTCTTCACTGCCATCTAGTACTTTTGTATGACGGTAGTAAAAGACATAAGGGAAGTTTTATAGGTCAACAAATTGTGGAGAAATGGATAGAGATAACAGAGAGACTAGGATATTACTTCAACTGTAATGATCCTAATTACCTTAATCCTTTCATAGCGAGAAATGAGGATGGAATAGGTATGATTCACCGAAATGATAGTCAACAGGTTCAGCGCGCTATTAATACAATTAGCTATCTTACTACCAAGCCTGACAAGTTTGAACAGCGTCTTAAAACTAAAGTCTCAGGTATGCGTACCTTCGGTCATGGCACCTACCGTACAAAGAAACGTCGTGGATTACCGCCCATAACAAACTAATTTCAAATACATACTACATTCA
>CAYPHX010000102.1:0-2716 GCA_964410635.1 uncultured Erysipelothrix sp.
TACAGGAATTTCCGTCTTTTTGGTTTTTATAAGGCTATCTATTCGTTACAGCCCCCTTAATCTTCTTTACGTATTTCATTTATCATTTGAAGTTCTTCTTTTGTTAAAGTTCTGTTCTTTAACAGGTCAGGTCGATACTTGTAAGTTTTCTCAAGTGATGAATAGAGTCTAAACTTACGAACATTGTCGTGATGTCCACTCAGTAAAACTTCTGGAACCTCTTTACCATCGTATACTCTTGGTTTTGTATAGTGAGCATATTCTAGTAAACCATTTGAAAACGAATCATCTTCATGCGATTCCTGCGTAATAACATCATCAATCAAACGAATAACCGCATCAGAAATAACCATGGCAGCCAGTTCACCACCGGTAAGAACATAATCTCCAATGGAGACTTCTAAATCAACATAATCACGAATTCTTTCATCAAAGCCTTCATAATGCCCACATACAATCACTAAGTGTTTTGTATTGAGTGCAAAGTCATATGCTGTTTCTTGTTTGAATGGTTTTCCTTGAGGTGTCATCATAACTACAAGTGAATCTTCTGTTCTAACAGATTTAATCGCATCAACAACTGGCTGACATAAAAGCACTAAACCTGCACCACCCCCATAGGGGTAGTCATCCACTCTATTATGCTTATCTTGAGTGAAACTTCTCATATCGATTGTTTCAACTTCAACATGACCCTTTAAAATTGCTTTTTTAATGATGGATGTTTCCTTAAAGCCCTGGAACATATCAGGAAATAAAGTTAATATTGATATTTTCAATATAATCCCTCCATATAGCTAATATCAATGCGTTTTGCTTCAATATCAACTGCTTCAATAAATTTGGCAACAAATGGAATCAGTGCATCCTCTGCCTCAGTTTTTACACGCAGCACAGGATGGGCTGGCATGTCCATAACTTCTTTAACGATGCCCAGTTCTTTATTTGATGCATAAACACTACAACCAACAAGATCTGCAAAATAGTATTCATCTTCCTGTAGTTCATGCATTTCATCGCGTTCAATTTGGATTTCAGCACGATGAAAAAACTCAACATCATTGAGGTTATCTAAACCTTCAAATTTTAATAGAACGGATCCTTGGTGTCTTCTTACTGATTCAATTACCAAGTTTTTCACTTCATTATTTAAGAGTAGTTCTACTTCTCTTCCCTTTTTGTAGCGTTCTTCTACAAAGTCGGTTGTTGGCATTACTTTTACTTCACCTCGAATACCAAAAGGTTTTTGTACAAATCCAATTTTTACTTTCATATACTCTCCTGTTTAAAAAAGGATGCAAGACTGCACCCTAGTATGATTCAAAATTAATTGATATTTTTTTGTTAAAGACACGCGAACCAATCATCATTGTTTGACGAATGGCTTGAGCCATTGAACCTTGACGCCCAATAAGGCGTGCGATATCAGCATTGTCAGCATAAACATTAAGAAGTATTTCATTCTCATTTAAGCTTTCTAATTGTTGAACTTTCAAACTATCCTTATTTTCAACCATAGGAACAACTAAATCATAAAGAACATCTTCGACATTTTTCATAACTTATTTCTTCGACTTTTCTTCGTGGAAACGTTTCATAACACCTTCGTTTGATAGAAGTGTTCTTACTGTGTCTGAAGGTTGTGCTCCAACATTTAACCATTTCATTGCTAGTTCTTCATCAAGATCAACTGCTGATGTTAATGGGTTATAGTTACCAATAATTTCAATAAAGCGACCATCTCTAGGTGCGCGTGAATCTGCTGCTACAATTCTGTAAAATGGGCTTTTCTTAGCTCCCATTCTTCTTAGACGTAATTTTACTGCCATGTTCATTCCTCCTTTTTATCTGTTTGCTAACTTATTATAGCATATCAATAAGTGCTGTCAAGTGCTTTTGCTTGCCAGTGTATTTAAAAGTGAAAACGAGGTAAACATTCAAATTTAAAGGTAAGAATAACTGTTGCTAAATAGCTCATTTTTGTTGGAAGAATTAAAAAGATGTTCAGTCTCCGCAGGTTCCAATCATCTTTCTACACTTGATTTTTTCGTTGCTTGCCAACTTGTGAACCCTCAGTTTCACACGACTTTTTGGTTTTTTCGTCGCCAACCGACTTGTAGACCCTTTGTTCTACATGATTTCAAGTTAATATCGAGTCAAGCCTCGTACAGATAATTTATTACTTAGATTATCTCATATGCTTAACTTATGTCAATCTAAGCAATTAGAACCATTTCGATTGTATTTAGAGTATGACCCAATAGGTCCTCTTTGTACTCTTTGACTACTTTAAAACCTTTTTTAGAATAAAAGTTGAAGGCATTCTCATTCTCCTTTTCAATATCCAATGTCATCTTTTTCATGAATGGATGATCTTTCAATACTTGATTTATCAATTGAGTGCCTATCCCTCTGTTTTTAGTTTGCGGGTTTACATAAAGCGCAGACAAATAATATTCTTCATTATCACTTCTTTTGGAGATATTAATAAAGCCTTCTATATTGTCAGCTATTTTCGCAACAAGAAAGTATGAATTACTGAGTCTTTTTAGTAACATTTCCTCGCTATATGCATAGTTTAAAAACTGGTCTTGTATTTCTAAAGGTATGATATCTTGATATGTATCGTGCCATGAGGTTATCGCAACATCTTGAACTCCTTTAATATCCGTCTTACTCATTAATTCAATAGTTAACATTTCCATATTTTCTCTTT
>CAYPHX010000103.1:0-2664 GCA_964410635.1 uncultured Erysipelothrix sp.
ATATTAATAAATTGAAGGAATGCTGTCTAGATATACCAGAGGTGGCCTTCCATGGATAATTATCTTTTTAAAGGTCCATTTAAAATGCATATCGAAAATCACGTTAAATTGAAACAGGCAATCGGATATAAATATGAAACAGAAGCGAATCACTTGTTACGTTTTTCTGCATTTACTGCTGACAAATACCTTAATGTAAAATGTCTTACAAAAGAAATTGTTCTGGACTGGTGTTCAAAGAAAAATTATGAATCGCAGTCCAATCAATGTTCAAGAGCTTCAATTATTAGACAACTTGGAATATATATGGATTCAATTGGAATAAATGCTTACATTCTTCCAAAAGGTTATTATCCAACGGAAAAGAAGTATATCCCCTACATTTATACCGAAGATGAATTAAAACGCTTCTTCCATGAAACAGATAATTGTCACTACGTCAGTGAATGTCCATATCGGCACTTAATTATGCCAATATTTTTTCGAATGCTATATTCTTGTGGTTTACGTTCCTCTGAAGCCAGGCTATTGAAAGTAGATGACATAGACTTAGATGTAGGCGTATTAACTATAGAGCATTCAAAGAAAGATAATACACGACTAGTTCCTATATCAGATGAGATCATAAGCCGTTGCAGAGATTACTTCGAATGTGTTGACTGATGTCAAAAGGCAGTGATTACTTCTATCCCGGATTAAATGGAAAACCAATGACTCTTACTAATATATATCATAACTTTAGGCGATTCCTATGGAAAGCTGGTATATCCCATGGGGGTCGTGGAAAAGGGCCAAGAGTACATGATTTTCGCCATACTTTTGCATGTCACTGTTTAAAAAAGTGGGTTATACAAGGAAAGGATATTTCTGTTTATCTTCCCGTACTTAAAACATATATGGGGCATGATTCATTCGAAGAAACTGCATATTATCTTAGAATGACTGCTGATGTATTCCCCGATATATCCATTAAATTAGAAGGAAGTTACCCAGATATTATTCCTAAATTAGAAGGTGATACTAATGAAACCTACTGATTTTGCGACTCATCTTACAACCTTTTTGTCTGAGTATCTACTAACTCAGAAAAATGCGAGCCGAAATACCATTGCATCCTATCGGGATACTTTTAAGCTTTTACTTCGGTACTGTCAAGAACAGAAGAATATACATGTTGAAAATTTGACTATGGATATGCTTACCCATAAATTTTTAGTAGACTTTTTAGAATGGCTTGAAGAGTCCCGCAAATGCAGTATTTCAACAAGAAATCAACGGCTTGCCGCTATACATTCTTTTTTTCGTTTTGCTCAGTACGAGGAACCATGTGGAATCCTTCATTTTCAAAAGGTGATTGCAATACCTGTTAAAAAAACACAGAAAACTGTAGTGCCACACTTGACACCTGATTCGATGCAATTGTTATTGTCGCAGCCTAATAAATCTACTACAAAGGGGCGTCGAGATTTGACTCTTTTAAGTACGTTGTATGATTCAGGCTGTAGAGTGCAGGAATTAGCAGATCTTAGAGTACGTGATATTATCTTAGATAATCCTGAAGTTCTTATCATTACTGGTAAAGGTGATAAGGTACGAAGAGTCCCCTTGATGAAAAATACACTAACTTTATTACAACACTACATTTGGGAAAATTCTCTTGATAATCCTTGGAAAAGTGATTATCCATTGTTTATGAATAAACAACATAACAAGCTTACCAAAGAGGGTATCGCATATATTATTTCACAATATGTAGGTTCAGCAAGAAAAATCTCTACCATTATACCTGAAAGAGTAACTCCTCACATGTTTCGCCATAGCAAGGCAATGCACCTTTTACAGGCTGGTGTAAATCTCATATATATTCGAGACTTTCTTGGTCATGAAGATATTAAAACAACAGAGGTCTATGCCAAGTGTGATACAGAACTAAAACGTCAGGCTATTGAGAATGCCTATCCTGATTTAGTGGACTGCAATTTACCTGATTGGAATAAGGATACAGCTTTACTTGATTGGCTTTCTAATTTGAAATAGCCAGTATATTATGCAAAGTAAGTCATAGAAGAATGTAGATAAAATGATGTCTAGAGCGATTTACTTTGCATAATCATCAACTTTGCATAAGGAGGATTATGCTAAGCTTAACATAAGCCACCTTGAGGCATTCCAACTTCTGTCTTTTGAAATATCCCCTTGCTGATTACTCCAGCATTAAGATATTTATGAATTAGCGATATTACTTTGCCATCCTTGATGGTACGTGATAATACTTCAATGAGCTTACTTTGACATACTGTATCAAAGAATTTCTCTAAATCCATATCTACAACATATACATAGCCATCGTTGACATTCTGTTGGTACTGTTTCAGCGCATCATGTGCACTTCGTTTTGGTCGAAAACCATAACTGTTCTCTGAAAACTGTTCTTCATATATTGGAGTTAGTACCTGAGTAATTGCCTGCTGAAATACACGGTCAACTACTGTGGGTACCCCTAGTTTTCGAGTTTCGCCTTTTGTTTCTTTGGGTATTTCTACCCTTCTAACTGGATTGGGTTTGTATTTCCCATCTTTGAACTTTTGGACAAGTAGCTTGCCATTGTTTTTGAGAAACGTTAGAAGTTCATCCACGCTCATCCCATCAACACCGCCTGCTCCT
>CAYPHX010000104.1:0-609 GCA_964410635.1 uncultured Erysipelothrix sp.
AGGCTGGTACGTTCGTATTAACTCATCCGCAGCATTAACATCTTGTTGCGCCAACTCAATTTGTTGGACGATTGAATGATCTTTTGACATAATCATCTCCTTAATCTATATGTACACCATAGTATACGCTATTTTTTAGGTAAAACCGGGGTCTGAATGTAAAGTTTTATAAATATGAACAGATAGATGGGCACACTCCCCAATATCAATGCTTATTTTGTTATAATGTTGGCAGTTTGAAAACTTTTTACTTTCAGACCCCACTTTCAAAAAAGTCGATACGTATACTATGGTGTAAGGGCCAAGCCCGGTATCCCAAAAGTGGGAAGAGAAGATAAATATGAAAATCAAAAAAATCGCAATGACCATTGCTTTAGTATTAGTCACAACATTAATTGCAGGCTGTTCTGCAAAGCTACCTAATAATGTAGGAACTGTTATTCTAAGTGTTAATCCAAGTATCGCAATCAACTATGATAAAGATGGTTTTGTCAGTTCAGTTGAAGCATTAAATGATGATGCAAAAGCAATCCTAGAAAACCTTGATGAATATAAAGATAAAGAAGCAAAGTTAGTTATTGCTGATCTTGTTCAATTAATTGGTGAAGC
>CAYPHX010000104.1:619-2618 GCA_964410635.1 uncultured Erysipelothrix sp.
GATGACATTGAAAATGAAAGCAGAAAAATTACAATTGAATTAGATGATGATTCAATCTTACCAACAGATGCATTTATGCATGACCTTGCTACAGAGATTAGAAATTACCTAAACAGTATTGAACATAAAAACGTTATTCGTTACCGTGAAAATGGAGACAGTGATTACTTAGACTTCAGTGACTACTTTACAACTGACTATGATGCAAGTGATTATGAAGATTCAGACTATGATGATTCAGATCATAAAGAAGTAAACAAAGAAACACCTAAAGCACCAGCAAAACCAACTAACAAACCTACAAAACCAGCTAAAGATACTGATTACTCAGATTATAGTGACTTTGATGACAGTGACTATGGTGACTCAGACTACGATGATACAGATTTTGATGACTCAGACTATGATGATTCAGATTACGATGACTCTGATTATGATGATTCAGATTATGGAAACTAAGAAACTTCAATATCGTCACGAACTCAAACATCAAATAAATAAACTCGATGATTTTGTGATTACAAATAGATTAAAGAAATTATTCCAACATGACTCACACGGTATTTACCGTGTGAGTAGTTTGTATTTTGATAATGGAAATGATTTGGCACTACGCGATAAAATCAATGGTGTTAATGAAAGAGAAAAGTTTAGAATTCGTTATTACAATGATAACTTATCTCTTATCAAGCTAGAGAAGAAATCAAAGCTGGGTGGTCTTGGGCATAAGGTATCTGCTTTATTAAGTTTCTCTTTAGTAGAAGATATTCTAAACTCTAATTTTGAATCCCTTAAAAATGAAAAAGATCCCCTCATCACAGAGTTTTACTTAAAGATTAAGAACCAAGGTCTTCGACCTAAAAAGATTGTAACTTATGATCGTGAAGCCTTTATCTATGTACCAGGAAACTGTCGCTTAACTTTAGATAGAGACTTAAGAACATCACACTCATATCATCATTTCTTAGATCCCGATGCAATATTATTTAAGATTGCACCACAGACAACGATCTTTGAAGTTAAATATGATAATTACTTACCTGAAATTGTAAGAATGGCAGTACAAATTAAAAATAGACCCTCTGGTGCTTACTCTAAGTATGCAGTCAGTAGAATGTATGAATAAGGAGAATATTAAATGACTTTTAGCGATATATTTAAATCAAACTTTGTAGACTCAGTAAGTGCAGTACCTTTCTTTGATATGGTTTTAGCCTTATTGTTTTCTTTTGTAATTGGAATCTTTATTTTTTATGTATATAAGAAATCATACTCAGGTGTCATGTATTCATCTAGTTTTGGTGTCACACTGATTGCTCTTACGATGATCACAAACCTGATTATTCTAGCAGTCACCAGTAACATCGTTCTATCTTTAGGTATGGTTGGTGCTTTATCTATTGTAAGATTTAGAACCGCAATAAAAGAACCATCAGATATTGCCTTTCTCTTTTGGGCTATAGGGATTGGTATTGTTATTGCAGCAGGTCTTATACCTCTTGCCTTATTTGGCAGCTTATTGATTGGTATTGTGTTACTTGTCTTTTCTAGTAGATCAGATATTGATCAACCTTTTATTCTTGTAGTTCATTATGAAGACCAGTCTTCAGAAGATAATGCTTACTCATTTATTGAAGACAATGTTAAAAGATTTTCAATTAAAAGTAAAAGTGTTTCGCAAAACCTTATTGAAGTAAATTATGAGATACGCTTAAAGAATAAAGACACACACTTCGTTAATGCACTATCAGCACTGCCTGGTATTAACCATACAATCATGATTTCCTATAATGGAGACTATATGTCATAATGCTTAAACATAAGCACATAGATAAAATAATTGCAGTGATTGTAATTATAGCCATACTACTTCTTACTTTACTTATGAGTGGTAAAGTGCCTTTAAAGAGTTATCGTATGAACCCACCTTATAAAGAGAAACTGTTTAGTGAAGATGTTGTCCATGAGATTAATCTTCAAGTTGATGATTGGGACGGGT
>CAYPHX010000105.1:0-2585 GCA_964410635.1 uncultured Erysipelothrix sp.
GAACTGGACATTACACATAAACTCATTCGACCACGAACACCACGTCACAACGGTAGAAGTTGAGAATAGAATGGAGTTCGAAGACCTCTTCTTTCATGGAAAGACAGTGCCAGGCACTATCGTAACCGTCAAACGAGAGAAAACAAAAAACAATAAAGATAGAATTGTTGGAGCAACAATCTTTACGAATCAAAAAGAGTTAAATCAAAATATTAGAGTAATCCGTTCAAACAAGATAGAACGTGATGAATCATCATTAAGGAATGCAGATGTACCAGAATATGATTTTCTTGCGAAAAGATTCAATCGTAAGGTAAATGATAAATGGGTATATTTATGGCACATAACACACTTGATTCCTTTTAGACATACGCTAAGTGAAGGTAATGATATTAAAAATATTATCTTTGCTGGAACAGCACAACTCAACGCAGGACATCGCCCACAAATAGATTATAAAATGGAAAACACAGAAGGTATCGATAGTAGGGACTCAAGAAAAGAGATTCTCCTAAAGGAATTTACATGTAATGTTCCTTTGGAATCATATGGCAAGGTTCAAGCGAGTTATCAAAAAGGCGAAAGTATCTTCGATAAGTACTATAAAGCAATTCATTCAAACAAAGATATTAATGTTCAAAGAGCGCCTAAAGGGACAACATACTCTCTTTCAGAGGTTGAAGAAGCAGTAGATATCATAATTAGAAGTAATCCGACTGATCTATTTGCTTATGGTAATATATTAGACTACAAAAATGAAACGGATTTATCCCCTAAATGGATTACGTCAGTACTCATAAATAAAACTAAAGGTAGTATTGTATTTCAAATTAGACTAACAAATGATCTATAATGCTTATTTGCTTGTTTTCAATTGGTTAAACCTTGATACCAGGCACTCTAAGTGGTAATATAATACAAATACTTATCAAGGAGGAAATATGAATTATACAGCACTAATATTAGCAGCGGGGAAACATGCAGGAGAAGGACTTTCTTATAAAAAAGCTCTTAAAGAATTAAACTCAGGTGAGAGAGTTTTGGACAAATCTGTTAGGGTTTTTCTAGAGGATAAGAGATGTAAACAGATAGTTATTGTAACCAATTCAGCGGACTTACAGAAATTGGTTCAGTCACATGACTCAGGAAAGATACTCCACGTTAAAGGCGGGGAAACAAGGTCACAATCAGTACTATTAGGATTAACAGCTGTATCTGAAGATGTGGTTTTAATTCACGATGGTGTAAGACCATGGATTAGACATAAATATATTGATGAAATCTTAGTAAAAATGGAGACGGAACAAGCCTGTGTTCTTGCAGTGAAACCAAAAGGAACTCTATTACGTGTTGAGGATGGCTATGCAAAAGATATCGTAAGACGTGATTACATGCAAACACAGACACCACAAGCCTTTAGAACAAGCTTTATTTTGAAGTGTTATACAATTGCTAAAGGGTTAGAAATCAATGTTAAAGATGATGCAGAACTTGTAGCACGTGTTAGTGATGCAAAGATTGCAGTTGTAGAGGGCGACATTCGTAACGTGCGTTACATGTTGAAAGACTAATATGCTTGCAATTATTACTTATGATCAAGACGTGTTAATTGAATATGACACTCAATTTGATGGCTATATAAGCAGCAGTGACGAGGGAAGATCTTATCCATATGAGTTGTATGAAGACATTACATTAGCGAATGATGATGCATACCTTATTTATTTGGATGATAAAGAACTTGTGCCAACAACAGTCCATGATAAGTGGTTGGCTTTAGATGAAGCAATTCTATACTTAAAAGGTTATCAATCGACAACAAGTGAAGGACAAAACGAAACGGACACCCTTTTGTCAATTCTCATTGAATTTTCAGAATTGAATATAATGTAGTAATTTAAGGTTTAAGCATCTGTTTAAGCTTTTTTTACACTTTACTGCAGCAATTAAATTAAAGTTAAGGATTAAGTTGTAAAAGAGCATATTATATAGGGAGTAATTGTTTACAAGCGTAATCTCTTTTGGTATAATCTAATAACGGATAAATGTTTATATCCTTGGCAGCAATGCCCATAGACCAGAAGGAGGTGTACAAATGAGAAAGTATGAACTTATGTACATCGTAAAACCACATTTAGAAGAGGAAGCACGTAACGCTTTAATTGAAAGCCTACACGCAATCTTAACTAACAACGGAGCTACTATTGAGTCAGTAGACGAGTGGGGATTACGAGACTTAGCATACGAGATTGATCACATAACAAAAGGTTATTATGTAGTAACAACATTTACTTCAGATGACAGTGCTATTAACGAATTTGATCGTTTAACACGTATTAACCGTGATGTTATTCGTCATATGATCGTAAGGCTAGATGATCAAATCTAAACAAAGAGGTGATGATTTATGATTAATCGCACAGTATTAGTGGGACGTATTACACACGACCCCGAAGTTAAAAAAACAAATAGTGGAAGTTCAGTTGTCAATTTTTCATTGGCAGTGAATCGTCAATTCAACAAAGACCAAACAGATTTTATTAACTGTGTGGCTTGGAGAAATCAAGCAGATTTTATAGGAAACT
>CAYPHX010000106.1:0-2579 GCA_964410635.1 uncultured Erysipelothrix sp.
TACGGTTCTCATCTCTTTCATAGGGATCAACCTTACAATACTCATCACGTTGATTCTCCATGAGCTCATTAAACAATTTTGTTAAAATTAGCTTGGAAGCCTCATTAGCTCCTGAATTTGAGATTAGTTCTTGAAGTTCGTCTTGGTCTAAAGTAAAATGTATTTGAGTCATAAGATTTACCCTTTCTATATGGTATGTGTCAAATACATTATAGCAAGCTAGGTAACTTATGGCTTTTTTACTTTTAAACAATTATACGGACTTTATCCACTTGAATCTCCGTTTTATGTGTTATAATATTTGCATCTACACTATTTCATCTTGATAACACGAAAGTGTGAATGAGCTTTTACAAAATATTTGTAGAAAGATGACCGTATGCTTTTTTGACGTATCGTTTTCTCCTTCACACTTTTTAAGTACTTCGAAAGTTATAGCAAAACAATTTAGAGTCAGTTATAAATCTAAAAGAAGAAAACGTTCCAAGAGTGAAGTTTTTAACCTACACGCATTATTAGCACTTATAAAGGGATAGTTTTAGAGAAATCGAAAATCTATTAATGTCGTACTACAGATTTAAGTATATGAAAGGAAAGTAAAATGTATTTAGCAAAAAAAGAAATGAAAAAAGAAAAACTCAGATTTTTAATGATTATTCTTGTTACCGCACTGATTGCATATTTGGTGTACTTTTTATCTTCACTAGCTTATGGTCTTGCTAGTATTAATAGGACTGCAGTTGACCATTGGAATGCAGAAGGTGTTATACTCTCAAAATCAGCTAATGGTAACATATATGGTTCTGTAATTGAAGAATCTGATTTAACGGATTTAGGATTTGATCTTATCAATACGATTAACGTTAACACTTCTACTACTTATATTGGAAATGAAACTGAGCCTTACAGTGTAGTTTTTATTGGATATGACCTTGTGAACACAACAATTGTTCCTGATATAGTTGAAGGACGAGCTATCGAAGAGCCATTTGAAGTCGTAGTCTCAAAAAATATCAAGCAGGATGTCGAGGTTAGTCTTGGTGATTCAGTTAAAATATCATCAACAGGCATGATTTTTAAAATCGTTGGGTTTACTGAGGACTCAAACTATAATACGGTTCCAGTAGTCTATGCTAAAAAGGATTTAGTTTCTGATGCAATGATGATTTATTCTACAGATAAGGAAAGTGACATCTCTTCATCCCCCACACCCAATATGCCAAATCGTGTTAGTGCATTGGTAACTTATGAACCGATTAATCAAGAAACACTTGATGAGTTAGAGCTAGTTTATATCGACATTGATTCCTTTATTAAGGACTTACCAGGGTATCAAGCACAGGTATTAACATTTAGCTTAATGATTATTTCCTTAGCACTAATATCATCAATAATTATCGGTATATTTATGTATATCTTAACAATGCAGAAAAAATCTATCTTTGGTGTCTTAAAGATTCAAGGATATCGAAACTTATATATTATGAAGTCTGTTGTTTATCAGTCGGTTATAGTAACGTCCATTGGATTTGCATTAGGGTTGATCACTACAATTATTACAGTACAACTTCTCCCAAGTAAGGTACCTGTTGCATTATTTTGGGAGCTATACGTAATTATTACACTTTTTGCTATTTTGTGTTCACTGATTGGTTCGCTGTTTTCAGCTAATAGCATCTTAAAAATAGACCCGCTAGAAGCGTTATAAGGAGGATTTATGATACATTTAAGTAATATCACAAAAGATTTTAATGATGGTTTAAATAAAATCAATGTACTGAAACCTACAAGCCTTGAGATAAATTCAAACGAGTTTGTAGCGATTGTTGGGCCAAGTGGTTCTGGGAAATCTACATTATTGACCATTGTTGGAGCCTTACAAAACCCCAGTTCAGGATCCGTATTAATTAATGGTCAAGATATTGGAACTATGGATGCTAAAGATGCAGCCGACCTTAGATTTGATACCATTGGTTTTATTTTACAAGGATCCAATCTTGTCCCATTCCTAAATGTCTATGAGCAGTTTGAGATGAAGATGAAACAAGCGAATCTAAGGAAAACGGAGGAAACCATTAAGGAAACATTTGAATCACTTAATATCTCACACTTAAAAAACAAATATCCTGATGAATTATCAGGAGGTGAGCGTCAGCGAGTTGCTATTGGACTTGCACTTATATTAAAACCCAAAATTATTTTAGCTGATGAACCAACAGCAAGTTTGGATACAGAAAAAGCATTTCAAGTTGTCGAGATACTATCACAAATCACTAAGAACCAAGGTACAACAGTCATCATGGTTACTCATGATGAGAGAATGCTAAAATATTGTGATCGTGTTTTTAATATGGATGATGGCGTACTAAGTGAGAGTGTTAATAATTAAATAAAAAAGATTATAAACACAAAAATACAGCATATGATGAAATAAGAATGAATAAAAAATAATCTATATTGATATGAACCTGCAAATTAGGACACGGATAGAAATGAAGTGAAACCAATTAGTTGGACAGTACGGAGACATCGTTTTGCTAAGAAAGACGTAGTCGCAAAAACGTTAAGAGATTTGAACG
>CAYPHX010000107.1:0-2574 GCA_964410635.1 uncultured Erysipelothrix sp.
GATCTGGCCATTGCGCCACCCATTCAGTAAACTTCCCACCGATATAACTATTTTCTCCCGTAATTAATATCTTTGTTGTCATAAAGACTACTCCTTGTTTGATAATAGAAGACTATCATAAGTTGACTAATTGTTTACTAACATAGTGTTCTTCTCCAAGTAACACTACTCCGATTGTTCTTAACAAGATTTTACAATCTAAAAGTATATTAAAATTCTCTACATAGTAGACATCGAATTTATATCTTTTTGATAATGATATATGAATATTCCCACTTACTTGTGCCAACCCAGTCATTCCTGGGCGCATTAATAATCTTTTAGATATCTCAGCGTCGTAGTCCTTTAATGACTCTACTCTTTCAGGTCTTGGTCCAACTAAACTCATATTACCTATTAGTACATTAATTAATTGGGGAGTTTCATCTAATTTGGTTCTTCTTAAAAACTTGCCTATAGAAGTAATCCGTTGGTCATCATTTGTCACTTCTACACCTTTAACCATTTTTTCAGACCCCTGTTTCATAGTCCTGAATTTATAGATATTAAATAACTCCCCTTTATAACCAGGTCGTTCTTGGATAAATAAAACAGGGCCTCTTGAAGTGACTTTAATGACTATAGCAAATAATATCCATATTGGAAGTAATAACATAGATAGCAAAAAACTAACTATAATATCAAATAACCTTTTGATTTTTAATTGCATTATTCTCCCTCTATCTCATAATCCAGTAATTTTAAATAACCATCTTTAAGCTTAATCTCCCCATTTTTTTCACTAGTAGTAGCACTCCATACACGATAAGTCTTATTTGTTTCTTTATTTATATAAAAAGAACCCGGGTATGGATGAGTTACTGCTCTTACTAAGGCATCTGCTTCTGACATTGTCATTTCAGAAGTAATTTCACCATCTTCTGGTTTTCTTCCAGGCCATATGGTAGCTTTTGAGTGATCTTGAGGAACAAGTACCATATTATCATTGACTATATCTTGCCAGTTATCAGAGATCAATTTTGTATGAGCTTGATTTACCAACTTATAAAGAGTAGTTGCAGTTATATCATTAGATAATTCAATTGTTTCTTGTGCAATAACTGACCCAGTATCAACCCCATCATCAAGCTTAAACATTGTTACACCAGTTTTTGGTAAACCTTTTAATATTGCCCACGGAATTGCAGCTCTTCCTCTACCTTCTGGAAGTAAGGTTGGATGCATGCCTATACATCCTTTTTTAGGTGCATTCAATACTTCTTTGTTCGCAATTTGAGACCATCCAATGATAAAAAGCCAATCAATATTGTATTCTTTTAAAGTATCTATTACTATATCATCATTGATATGATTAATTTTTAAAAGAGGCACGTCATTGTCTTCCGCAATTTCATCCAAATATACTCTTCCTGATTTCTTTTTTGAAAGACTATCTTTTAACGTAATAAATAAATCAAATTCGCCGCCAATATTATGTACTTCTTCTATACAACTCAATCCAAGTTGTACGCAAGTAGCAAAAGCTATTTTCATTATATTACCTCCTTAAACAATTCTGCGAAATGCAGATTCAAAACTTTCTGCGTATTGGGTTCCTGATTGAGAACCTCTAATAGTCGCTAGTGCTTTTAATGTATCAGCACTTCTTGGATGAGGGTAGTCTCTCATAACATCCTTATATTGAGATAAAGCTTCAATTTTCATATTGATTCCAATTTCTTCTATTTCTACAAAAACATTAGGACTAAAGCTATTATTTGAACTATTTAAAGCCCAATCTGTAGAAGATAATATTTCCATGTAAAGTAGTTCTTTTAAAGGTTTAACATCTTCCCGTCTTTGAAATAACCGCACGGCAGCTTGGCAAGCTATTGAAGTATGCAGGTGATCATTATTTAGATCATTTGGATGATGCGTAAAAATGACTTCTGCTTTAGAGTTTTCTATTACTTTTTCTATAAACTGTACTAACTCTATATGAGGTACATTGTTAAATTGGATATTTGGAAAACTTCCTTTATACACATTATTTACACCCAACATTTCTAAAGCTCGATCTAAATTATGGTTTAATTCTTCAAGATTTGGACGATGGCGTCTAACTGTCACTTCACCAGATAATATGCATACATCTACACTATGACCTTCACTGGTCAATTTATGTATTGTCCCTCCAGCTCCTAATACTTCGTCATCTGGATGGGCAACTACTACTAAATAATTCATTAACATACCTCTTCTCAACTACTTTTTTACTTTATGATTACATCATATGTCTATCTTCTTCTGTAACAATCTCTAATTCTGCTACTTTTGAATTTTATTAATTTCCTTGTCCTGCAGGCACCATTTCTTCAATCTCAACACTATTTTCCTCATACGTATTATTCGCAAATTTTACCAAGGCTTCTTTTAGTTCTTTTTTATCAAGGGTTTCTAATGAATCAATAAACACATTGACTTGATCGATAGGTAAATTATGTACTTTCCCTACAAATATTTTCTCAAAAATTTGTTCTTGGGTATTTTCATCATCTGCTAACAATTCTTCATATAGCTTTTCTCCTGGTCGGA
>CAYPHX010000108.1:0-2268 GCA_964410635.1 uncultured Erysipelothrix sp.
ATGATATGGGTCAGTCATCCTTTTTCACTGCTAAGGCATGCTAGGTAGTTTCAGCCTTGGCTATGCTTCTATTTATCACTTTCTCGAGTAATTCGATTTGTGAATAAAACTATTAATACTGACTATGTTAACCAAAGCATATATAAATCTGTCCAAAGGTGGATTAGACTAGCTGCGATTAATATGAAAATATTGGCTATTTTTTCTTGTCCATGAATGCATTGATTAAGTGAATCAAGGTAGAAAAAATCGTAAAATTAAGTAGTAAATATAAGCTAAGGGTGGCTCGATGCAATCCAAGTTTTCTCTATGGATTGACAAGTGTAGTTAAAGTTTGTATGCTTATAGGTGTTGAAAAGAGAATATGATTTGTTAGGCAGAGGCTCCTATACAAACACAGGCTACTGCCCAGAAACGTCCAGAGACGCCAATGGGTATAACAGGATCATCCGAATAGAAGGAATTTCTAACGTAGCTAACAGGAATGTTTACGTTGTATAGTGCTAAAACTCCACGAAAAGATCAAGTAACAAAAATAGGTGTATACCCATTTTTGTTGTGGATATTTAGAGTAGGCTCTCGCTAATTTTAGTGGGGGCTTTTTATATTGCGACAAATCTTCATTTTAACAAGTATAAAATGAGGAGGTATTTTTATGGTAAAAAGGTGTATCATTTCTTAGTTGTTTTTATCATTCATTCAATGGTTAAAGACTTTCTTTGCATCCTTTCCAGAACTTTAGGTGGCTGATTACAGTCTAGACTAATGTGAGGAAGTAGCATCGTGTGAAAGAAAGGATTGAATACAATGATGAATAACAGAGATAAATTAGGTTACTTTGAACTAGCTAGTAAACCTATTTTAGAAATAAAAGAAGTATTTAAAGTAAAAGCAGACGGATTTAAAGAAGACGAAGCTAATCAAATTAGAACTGAATACGGCGATAATGAAATAGATTATGGTACAGAGAAAAGTTTATGGCGCTATATCTTTGAGGCTTATTTCACGCCATTTACACTCGTATTATTAAGTTTAGCTTTGATTTCATTTTTAACAGATTATGTATTTGTAGAAGCTGCTGAACGGGAAATTCTAGGACCAATTATTATTGTGGTGTTAATTATCTTAAGTGGTACCATGTCTTTGATTCAAACTATCCGTTCAAATCAATCTGTAGAAGCATTAGAATCTATGGTCGAAGTGACATCGGCAGTTAAGCGGGAAGGTCAGTACCAAGAAATTAGAACGGAAGATATCGTAATCGGTGACTTAGTTCGGTTAAAAGCTGGAGATATGATTCCAGCGGATATTCGCTTACTAAACAGTAAAGATTTATTCGTATCTCAGACTTCATTAACAGGTGAAAGTCACCCTGTTGAGAAACGCGCACTGGATGAAATAGAGGAACCTACTACTGAAACAGATTATGCTACCCTAGTATTTACTGGAAGTGAAGTAGTGAGCGGTGTCGGTGAAGGTGTGGTAGTAAGAACCGGGAATAATACATTATTCGGTGGTATTGCGGATGCCTTTGCCAATGAACCTATCAAAACAAGTTTTGATGAAGGTATTGAAAAGACGTCACTATTATTAATTCGCTTTATGGGTTTGATGGCAGTGATTGTTATTCTGATTAATGGTTTAACAAAAGGTGATTGGTTACAAGCTTTACTATTTGGTATTTCCATTGCAGTCGGTTTAACGCCTGAAATGTTACCAATGATTGTGACAACAAACCTAGTCAAGGGTGCTAAAGATATGAAAAAAGAGGGAACGATTGTCCGGAACCTCCAAGGTATTCAAAACTTTGGTGCTATTGACGTATTAGTGACAGATAAAACGGGTACCTTAACACAAGATAATATTGTGCTCCAACATCATCTAAATATTGATGGGGAAGAAAGCGAACGTGTATTACGCCATGCTTATTTAAATAGCTATTATCAAACTGGTTTAGGTAACCTTATGGATAAAGCGATTATTCAAGCAGGTGAAGATGAATTAGCATGTGAAAAACTCGCTTATACAAAAGTAGATGAAATTCCTTTTGACTTCGAGCGTAGAAGACTGAGTGTAGTGGTTGAAGACCAAGCGGGTAAAACGCAAATGATCACTAAGGGTGCGATCGAAGAAATGTTGGCTGTATCATCTTACGTGGACTATACGGGTGAAATACTTGAGTTGACAAACCAAGTGCGAGAAAAAGTATTAGCTCAAGTTGCCAAATTAAATAGCCAAGGATTACGTGTATTAGGCGTTGCCCAAAAA
>CAYPHX010000109.1:0-2254 GCA_964410635.1 uncultured Erysipelothrix sp.
AAAATGTATTTAATGAAAAATGAGAAGAATCACCAAAGACAAGATAATAATTATTAGAGAGAAGGATATTATGAGTAAAAAATTACCAGAAGCATATGGCGATGTAAACTTAGAGATGCTAGCAGATTTAACACTTGCTAACGGAATCTCAGGACATGAAAAAGCAGCCGCAAGAGTATTTGAAAAATGGGTAAAAGACAGTGCTGATCGTATTGAATATGATCAACTTGGTTCAATTATCGCAGTTAAAGAAGGTAAAGAAAATGGACCGAAACTTATGTTTGCAGGTCACATTGATGAAATTGGCTTTCTAGTTAAAAGTATTGACGCAAATGGATATATTAGATTACATCCAGTTGGTGGATGGTGGGCACATGTACTTCCATCACACCCAGTGACAATTGAAACACGTTATGGTAAAAGCTACATTGGTGTTATTGGATCACAAGCACCACATGGTATGAAACCAGAAGTTCGTAATAAAGTCATGGACATTCAAGATTTATTCGTAGACCTTGGTGTTGATTCAAAAGAAGACGTTATGGATATTTTAGGTGTACAAGTAGGGGATACTGTAACACCACGTGCTGATTTCCACGTATTAGCAAATCCAAACTATCTATTAAGTAAAGCTTGGGATGATAGAGTAGGAGCTGGAATTGTTATTGATGTCTTACGTAATTTAAAAGGCGAAGAGACAGACGCAACAATTTATGGTGCAGGAACAGTTCAAGAAGAAGTTGGGCTTCGTGGCGCTAAAACTGCAGCTCAAATGATTAATCCAGATGTATCTATTGCACTTGATGTTACAATTGCCACAGATACACCAGGAGATGATGGTCGTATTAAAATGGGTGTTGGTGCAACACTTGAAGTAATGGATGGATCATACATTGGACACAAAGGTTTACTATACTATTTAGAAGATTTAGCTAAAGAGCTAGAAATTGATACGCAGTTTGAACTACTTTCTGCAGGTGGAACTGACTCAGGTGAAATTCATAAGGTACATGATGGTGTTATCAGTTTAACTGTATCTATTCCTGCACGTTACATTCACTCACACTATGGTATCATCCATAGAAAAGATTATGCAGATACAGTAACATTATTAACAGAATTTTCTAGAAGATTAGATAATAAAGTATTAGAAGAACTCATCAATACAAAAAGAGTTTAATTTTAAAGGGCAATAAAATGCCTTTTTTTTACAAAATATTGAAAATAATGACATATAGCTAACAATTTTGACAAAAAGCTAGTATAATATAATTCAATTGAAAGGGGATAGTTATGCTAAAGGAAGAAATATTTATTGAAAAGCCAGTAGAAGAAGTATGGGACTATATTGTGCTTGAGTACGCAAAAAGTTTCAAATGTAGTCCGTCTCAACTGAAGGACAAAGTTTTAGAGACAACCGCAAAAACTTTTAATAATAAAGAAGTTAAAATTTCACAAAAAGTTGTTCAATTTGAAGAAAATAAACTCATTGAAGTACTGTCAGAGAACAGTCGCGATAAAGTAACTACAGGATATTCACTAACAGAAGATCCAGATGGAACTTTTCTAGCAACTTATGAAATTGGCGAAGGGCAAGATGGATTCTTAAGATCACTAAATTATAAATTATGGACATTACCATTCTTAAGAAAATCAACAGTCAAAAGATTGCGAGTAAGATTAGAAACAATTAAAGGCCTAATAGAAGGCACATTTGATTTAGAACAAGAAGAGATAGAATAAGAGGGGTAAATATTATGTTTTATGTACAATCACCATTGAAAAGAGATTTCTTTGTAGAATTTTTAGACGGAAAAGAAGTAGATGGCGTAACATTCAAGTTCAAGGAAATTGAAGGAATGAAAATTTATTTTGATTATGAAGGCGATGTCGATGTGGAACGCGCAATCCGTATTGCTAAAGATTTCTTAAAAACATCAGATCTAGCAAGTGTACTATATTATATAGTTATGCCTGCTTAATACTTAAAGGCTCACTGAGCCTTTTTTATTTGCCTCGTACACTCTTTTAAGGCCTTTATGGACCTTTAATAATATGTTGCAACAAGAGTCTACGAGTCTACAGAAACCACCTGCTCAGTTTGTATGAAGCGTTAAGGGTAATAAAAAAGACCAGTATCATCTGGTCTTACTTTTGAGTATAAAAAAAACATCATACGATGTTGGCTAGGTTTATTTATTGGAGCGGGTGAGGAGAATCGAACTCCCGTAGTCAGCTTGGAAGGCTGAAGTTT
>CAYPHX010000110.1:0-2253 GCA_964410635.1 uncultured Erysipelothrix sp.
ACCAATGATTTCAGAATTATTTAATGTTTTAATTCCAAAATTAAGAGATAGTCAACAAAGGGATACCCCAAATCAAATTTGGCTTGCACCGGATTCAAAAGAAAAAATGCCCCTGTTCCCAAATCCATTTAAATTATTGACAAAAAGACAAAAGAAGTTAGCTGTAGGAAGTTCAGTAGTAGGAGCAGCTGCATTTACATTATCGCCAGTTGCTACAACGGTATTAGTCGGAGAAATAGTAGCAGGAAAGACAAAAGAACTATATGATAAAATAACATCGACAGTATCAGTCCAAGACGTAATGGCAACAGCAACTTACTTTGGCGGATTAATAATACCATTGCTTGCCTTTGGAATTCCGCTAAGTCCTGTATCCTTAGGACCAGCTGCACCTCTATTTAATGCACCACCAAGATTTACAGTAGAACCAGTGATACACAACCTTCATAATTATTTACAACCGTGGCATTATATAGTTTTTGGTTATATTGGAGTATTTGCAGGCTCACTTCTTGCATACCCAATGTGCATAAAAAAGGCCAGACCTTGGACAGAAAAAATGTTTAAATCAATAAGCCACGAAGCTATGATAGGAGCATTCTTAGGATTAATATTCATGCTTTCATACTATGAAGCTGGCGTTATAGGAATAATAGTATCATTATGTATAGGATTATTTGGAGGTATACTTCATAACTTCTTTGAAATTCACACAGGAGTTCAGTTTATGGGTTACTACGCATCGGGATGGATAGTAACGCAGATACTTGCATTAGCAGGAATATAATATTCAAATATTAGATATCAAAATAAGCTTAATTTATTAGGCTTATTTTGATTAATATGGTAAAAATACAAAAATCGAAATCTTAAATATAGGAGGATTATAATGAGAGATGTTGTAATAGTAAGTGCTTGTAGAACTCCGATAGGGAAATTTATGGGACAGTTTAAAGATTTAAGCGCTAGAGACTTAGCTATAGTAGCAGGAAAGGAAGCAATAAATAGGGCTAGAATAGACGCAGAGTTAGTAGAAACCGTGGCAATGGGTCAACTTTATACTGCAATGCAAGGTTCGCTCCCTGCAAAACAAGTAAGTTATAGGATAGGATGTCCACCAACATCAAATGCAGTAAGTGTAAACCAAAACTGTGCATCAGGAATGCGTGCCTTAGAAGTAGTGTGTAATGAAATTCAACTTGGAAAAGCAGACATAGGACTTGCAATTGGAGTAGAAAGTATGACAAATGCACCATACTTAATGCCAAAAGCTAGAATGGGATATAGGATGGGACCGGGTCAAATAGAGGATTCCATGTTACATGATGGACTAATTGATGAATTATCTGAAGGCCATATGGGCGTTACAGCGGAAAATGTTGCAGATCTTTATAACATTTCAAGACAGGAATGTGATGACATAGCACTACAAAGTCATAATAGAGCCACAAGGGCAATCGAAGAAGGAAAATTTAATGATGAAATTGTACCGGTAATATTAAAGACAAGAAAAGGCGATGTAGTTATAGATACAGATGAGCATCCAATAAGAGATGCAAGTATAGAAAAATTATCAAAACTAAAACCAGTATTTAAAAAAGATGGGGTAGTAACAGCGGCCAATGCTTCAGGAATAAATGATGCTGCTGCAGCAGTAATAGTAATGAGTAAGGAAAAAGCAGAAGAATTAGGAATAAAGCCACTTGTAAAAATGCTTCACATTTGTAGTGCTGGAGTAGAGCCTAAAGTAATGGGACTAGGACCTGCAGTAGCAATACCAAAATGTTTAAAGGTAGCAGGACTAAAATCTAGTGATGTAGATTATTGGGAAATAAATGAAGCTTTTGCGGCGCAATTCTTAGGAGTTTCAAAAATGCTAAAAGAAAATGAAGGAATAGAACTCCCCATGGATAGAGTAAATGCAAATGGATCAGGAATAGCCTTAGGGCATCCGGTAGGCTGCACAGCACTTAGAATCATAGTTACTATGATTTATGAAATGAAGAGAAATAATTACAAAATAGGCGGTGCCTCTCTATGTGTAGGAACTGGACCTGCAATGGCAAGCCTTTGGACAACTGAAATATAAAACAAACTTGGAACCATCGCTACAAAGCTGTAGGCGAAGTTATAGGTGGAGTTCACTGTTCAAACAGACTTAATATCTTAGAACCCTATACTCCACGACTTTAAAGATCCAAAAATGTAATTAGCCTCAGTTTTTTATAAAAAACTGAGGCTAATTACATTTTT
>CAYPHX010000111.1:0-2163 GCA_964410635.1 uncultured Erysipelothrix sp.
TTGTAGACTTAATGGTGGAAACCTTGTGTTCTACAAAAGCTACCATCAATGTTGCGGGGGATGATTACCCGGCACAACTTGTAAAGGAAAAGCTACTACGGATAAACTGTATGCATATTGAGTATGTGTTTGAGTGCCTTGGTAAAACCACCACTTACATTCGCAATATTAGACGGTATCTACTAGCTACATTGTTTAATGCACCTTCTACCATCGACAATTATTATTCTGCACTTGTTAATCACGATTTACACAGAAACCCATAAAGGCGTTTTGCACCTGATACACAGGATCACAAAGCGTCTTTTTCTATGTTCAATAGGTAATTGCGAAACTATTTTTAAAAGATGAATGATAATGGTATAAATCCTTCAAAAATCCTTTTGAAAGTGAAAATTAAATACAATTAAAAGCTAGATATAACCTGAAAGATATTCGTAGAAAAATGAGCACACAAAATAGGGATATTATTTTCTTAAAAAATAAATATCCTAGATAAATATCTTGAATGAATGTTAAGCAATTAAAGGTTTTAAACTTCTGATATATTCATGCTTATGTATTTTATCAGCAAGAACAACCGTTATTAATTGCGTGATGCCTGCTAGTAATAAATCGGCATGTATTGTTTTTTCATTTTGGGTTTTGCGACCTGCTATACAAAGACTGTCTTTAAAGTGATTGATAGATTGCTCTACTACTGAACGAACTTTGTAAACATCATCCCACTGCTTTGTATCACGAAGTGTTCCAGGATAAGCACGAAGGTCTTTTTCAGGGTATATGTACATCATTCTGCCGCAAAGCGAGGTAGTACAAGGGTTGTCACAAAAATGTCGTCTTCTATGTTTGCCATCATCACATTTGATCCATTTCATTTTAGGGCACACAAACTTAAATGTTTTAATGCCAGATCTTAAATGGGAAGTATTCCCTTCTGGTTTCATTGCAAGGGTTGAATCATTTGGACAACAAGGTATTCCGAATTCATTTAAAGTATAGTCAGGATGTTTCAAGGAAGAACGACGATTTAAAGGAATATAGGCCTTATCAAAGTTTAAATCAGTAAGCAAATCCCTATAAATATTAGTAGCATCAAATGCAGCATCACCCAGAAAAATATGTGGCTTGATCTGGCTATGTTTATTGAAAAAATCTTTCAAAACTGGAATAACGGCCTTAGCATCACTAAGGGATTTATCCTCATCTGGAGAATTAGATTTTTTATCAATAATGATTTCAGGATGTGCCTCTAGGAAGTCTTTATTATAAAAAGAAATATCCCTAACGATACCAAGACCATTTGTAAGCATTCCAAATTTATAAACATAACAAAAGTGTCCATTGATATATAATTGCTTTATTTCAGGATTAGCCGCAGCATGAGTAGGCATAGAACCATATGCCGCCTTATATGGATCATAGGAATCATCAAGACCCACTGATTTTTTAAATGCTTTTAATTGTTTAATAATTTTATTGGCATATTTGGGATTGTTTTCAGTTACAAATGCTTCAATTCCAGAAGTATCAAAAATAAGCATAGAAGCTTTAAACTCATCAATACGTTGGCATATGGGCTCGGTAACATCAACAAGGTTATCAAATGTCGATTGTAAGTCCGGTAAAAAATCTTGCTTAAAACGGGTGAATTTAGAAGGATCAGGTACTTTATCAAAACCACAAAAATCTCTTAGTTCCTTTGAATATTTAAGGAAAACAATTAAGAGGGTATCGGTTGGGATTGTAAATACTCTTTGGAGGATTAATGCCCAAAGCATTGCATAAAGGGAGTATTCGCGTGGTCGACCAGTACGGGCATAAAAATGATTAATAAAGGAACGAGGAACAAACTCACTAAGATTGATGGTCTCTTCTAGCAAAGAAAGAAACTGTGGTTTATCACTTTCAAATTTTTCTTTGCAATCTGAATAAATATCTGCCAATGAAAGCTGTTTATGTGGTATCATATACATGTAACTCCTTTTCTGAAATATGGTGGATTGTTCTTTAACACTTCAATTTTACCATAAATCAGTGAGGAGTTATATTGTTTTATAGAATAAAAAGTCCCGTATTTATACGGGTTGTGGCGTTTTGCAAACGCCTATTAATATATGAAATAGAAAGGAGAATACATGATGGGGGTAATAACAATTAATT
>CAYPHX010000112.1:0-1854 GCA_964410635.1 uncultured Erysipelothrix sp.
TTATCAGTATTTATTTGAAACGAATCGTTATTTAATTGATGATTTTATGTTAAAATTAGAGCAGAACCTAAGTAAGAAAAATTACGAAAAAGAAAGAGATGAACTTTCTAGAAAACTAAGTGATTTGTCTAAGAAACGAAATGCCTTAATTGATATGAAGTTGGACTCGGTCATTGATGATCAGGCGTATGAATCTAAGTATTATGATTTAACATATAAAATCAATCTAGCCACACCAAAGATGGTGAGTGTTGAAAAGAGCATGACGGATGATTGTGATGAAAAAGAGCGGCTCCAAGAAATACGTAAAGTCTTATCAAACAATCAAACGATTGAAACATTTGATCGAAAAGTGTTCAAGAGCATCGTATCTAAGGTTATTGTCGGTGGATATGAACAACTAGAAATTGTTCATAAAGATATACCAAAAATAACAGAAGGAGAAATGCTTGTCAAAATATACTCTACATCTGTTAACCGAACTGATATTATAGCTAGAGAAGGAAGAGTTGGTAATCCTAAGAATCCAGTTCTAGGAGTAGAGTTAGCCGGTGAAGTGGTCGATATCAATGGGGAAAGCTCTTTCTCTATTGGAGATAGAGTTATGGGCTTAGTGAATGGGGGGAGCTATGCTGAGTATGCTGTAATGCCATCTGATAGAGCGATATTAATACCAGACCATATGACCTTTGATGAAGCTGCAGCAATTCCAGAAGTCTTCTTAACGGCTTATCAAACATTGTTTTGGCTTGGAAAGCTCGGAAAGAATGAAACTATTTTAATCCATGCTGGAGCCAGTGGTGTTGGAACAGCAGCGATTCAACTGGCAAAGCAAATTAGTGATGCAACAGTCATTGTTACTGCAGGTTCAAAAAAGAAGTTAGATTTTTGCCGAGAACTTGGAGCAGATGTATTAATTAATTATAAAGAACAATCATTTGATGAAGAAGTATTAAAAGTGACCCAAGGTCAAGGTGTTGACCTAATCTTGGACTTTGTAGGAGCTAGTTACTGGGATAAAAACCTAGCTAGTGTAAAATATGAAGGGCGATGGGTATTGATTGGGATATTAGGCGGAGGCGTTATTGAAAATCTAAACTTAGTGTCACTAATGTCAAAGTGTATTCAACTTACTGGAACTTTACTAACTCCAAGAAGTGATGAATATAAATCGAAGTTATCAAAAGAATTTTCGAAGATAGTTATACCATATTTCAACAGTAATAAAATAAAACCAATAATAGATTCAAAATTCTCATTTGATGATATTGGTAAAGCCCAATTACATATGGAAAACGATCGTAATATCGGAAAGATTATTATAAAGGTACACGGTGATTGAGTATTTCTATTCTTGATGTTTAAAACTAAAATATTGATTTTGCAGTTATAGTTACAAGGAATATAGAGGTTATTTTATGTGGATTATTTTTGGAGTTACAGCAATTATATTTACGATCATCAACTGGATTCAATTTATAAAAGGTAAAGACAACAGTCTCAGTGCTGTTATCGCAATATCACTTACTATTTATACGTATCTACTTGAAAATCTGATGTATTTAAAGTGGATTCGACTAAAAGATTATAGTGCTATAGAAGATGTCCTACCAAGCATGATCATAATTTTTACAATTCTAATCACAGTCTCAATCGTCTTGAATGTAACACCTGTATATATAAGACATAGAAGAAGTATAAAAGTAAGATAATTAATATAAAGATTGTGTTATAATCATACAGAGGAAACGGTGATAAGTTATGCGATTAAATCAATATATTAGTGCCTCAGGCTATGCATCTAGAAGAGCTGCAGATAGACTGATCGAAGCTGGTAAAGTAACAATTAATGGT
>CAYPHX010000113.1:0-1786 GCA_964410635.1 uncultured Erysipelothrix sp.
GTATGCTAAATAGTGTGGATTCACAATCATTAGTTCTAATGGTTGCAGGTGTTGTGATCTGTATGATTCCAAGTTTAGTGATATTCATTGTAGGTCAACGTAATATGGTTAAAGGCTTGACTTCAGGGGCAGTTAAAGGTTAATTCCAATGTTAAGGAGAAGGAAATAATATGGCAAAATTACAATTAAAAAAAGTAGCAAAAGTTTATGAGGATAGCTATAAAGCTGTTAAAAACATTGATTTAGATATTGAAGATAAAGAGTTTATTGTATTAGTAGGACCTTCAGGATGTGGAAAATCTACGACGTTACGTATGATTGCAGGACTTGAAGGAATATCAGAAGGTGAAATGTATATTGGTGATACATTAGTCAATAATATTCCTCCTAAAGAGCGTGACATTGCGATGGTCTTCCAATCATATGCCCTCTATCCGCATATGACTGTGCGTGATAATATTGCATTCGCATTGAGAATGGCTGGTATTAGCAAAACTGTTCGCTATCAACGGGTGGATGAAGTAGCTAAGACATTACAATTAACGGACTTACTAGATAAAAAGCCAGGCGCTTTGTCAGGTGGACAGCGTCAACGTGTAGCCTTAGGGCGGGCGATGGTTCGTGATCCTAAAGTCTTTTTACTTGATGAGCCTTTATCCAACTTAGATGCTAAACTTCGTGTTACAATGCGTTCAGAGATTGTTAATTTACACCGTAAACTTGAGACAACTTTTGTCTACGTCACACATGATCAGACGGAAGCAATGACGATGGGAACACGGATTGCGGTTATGAGTGTGGGAAATGTAGAACAATTCGACACACCAGCAAACTTATACTATAACCCAGCCAATGTTTTTGTAGCAGAGTTCATTGGAAGTCCGCAAATGAATATGATTCATGGTAAAATAATCAAAGAAAATGATGTTATTTATTTCCAAACAGTCGAAAATAAAATTCGTTTACCACAAGAAATTGTTGATCGCCTAACTGTTGAAGCAACGGGACAAGATGTTTTATTAGGGATTCGTCCAGAAAATATTGATTATGCTGATGATCCAGAAGAGACCAATGTCATCACAGTCAATGCAAAGAATGTCGAGCAAGTTGGTTCAGATACCTATGTCTACTTTGACTTAAAAGCAGCAGTTCGAGAAAGTTCTGCACGTTTTAATCCGCCATGCATGATTCCTTTAGGAGCAGATATTCCATTAACGATGGATTTAACGAAAGTCATGTTATTTGATAAGGGTAGTGAGCAAGCTATTTTAACACCACGTCCGGTAGAAGGAGTATTTTAATATATGAGTTTAATTATTGCACATCGAGGTTATAGCGGGAAATTTCCAGAAAATACGATGCTGGCCTTTGAAAAGGCACTTGAGTATGGAGCACAAGGACTTGAGATTGATATTCAATTGAGTAAAGACGGCGAAGTGGTCATTTGTCATGATGAGCAAATTGACCGTACCTCAAATGGTACAGGCTACATTAAAGACTTAACGTTAGCTGAATTAAAGCAGTATAGCTTCAATAATCAAATGGCTGGTTTAGCGGAAGAAGACGCTGATAAGATAAAAATCCCTACGCTGATTGAACTATTAGACTGGATGAAGGATACAGAGTTGTTATTAAATATTGAATTTAAAACCTCTCATTTTGACTATCAAGGTATTGTTTCGAAAGCCATTGCATTAGTGAAAGAACGAAACTTAGAAGATTGTGTCTTTTACTCTTCATTCAATCATCACACGCTTAAAGAAGTCAAAGCCTTAGATGAACGTTT
>CAYPHX010000114.1:0-1626 GCA_964410635.1 uncultured Erysipelothrix sp.
CCTCATAGTCCTCAATATTTTCTAAAGTTAAACTCGTTAACTCATAAATAATGAGTCCAACAGCATGTGTTTGTACATGGACACTTGCTCCTGCGTGTGCAATAGCACGACATAAAGCCTCCTTTGATGGACTTTGTGTTTTTGCGAATTGATGCAGTTCAAGGATTGCCTTTTTTGCAACTGGCACCTTGATCTCACCTTTTGACCAACTTGTACATAAATCTATACACTTTTGCATTTGTTTATTATTAGATGAAGACTGCGCACAGTCCAAGGCCCATAAAACTAAAGTTCTGTGGTTTTGCTTTTCCATCAGTTCAATAAGCTCTTGTAGAACGACACTATCTTTTGTATACAACATCTTACGCTTCAGTTTTATTTTATGTCTAACATCACTGTACATCATATACTTTATAGTTTTTTTACAAAACTATGATAATCTCCTGTTTTTATAAATCCTATTTTTAGTAATGACTGAAGTTGTACCTCATACATTTCTTCAATCATAAAGAGCACTTCATCGATACCTTCATCTTTTAGTTCATTTAGTAATGCTTGTACTATCGCTTCATAATGATTCTCTGATACAGCGAAGTATACTTCTGCATAATGAATACCCAGTTTCTCGTAAACAATGGCTCCAGCGATTTGATTATTCTCCCCAACAACAATCGTCCATCGTTGTAGATGATCTAATATATTATCCGCATCCCAATAAACATTACCAACATTGGCTTCATGGGTTTCTATAAAATGTTCGACATTATCATCATCTAGAAGTGCATATTCTATTTCCAAGTTTTTCTTCTTATAATTTTTTAAATGAAATTCTGTTTTTATAAGACTTTCAACAGGTAGATAATTCTCATTTTTGTGGTAATTAAACGCTGCACTGTTTGACTTTGGATAACCTACTAAATAGCGATAGTTAGGAAATCTTTGAGCAAGTATTGCAGTGAATAGAGCTGCGAACTTTTCAAATTTTGATGTTGTCGCAATCCCACCATTTGCTTGTACGTAAGTTCTTTTGTGATCTACAATAATCGGCAGTGTCCCCAGTTTTCCATCAATCTCTATTGCAAAGAGCTTCCCTGTCATAAATGCTGTTTTATAGATACGCTCAACTTCATCAATATGATCAATCACTGGATAGAAGCTTGTGCTTGCATTAGTGTAACACTGCCATGCGTGTTCTACCATTTTATCCATATTAGCCATAGAAACTTCCAGAATCTTAAAATCCCATATGCCATGTTTTATTAATGCTTCTGCCAAAATACTTTCTGTATCATTTAATTTTCTTATTACACTTTTAACTTCGTCTAGATTATAAGGAACTTCATCTTTACCATAATAATTAATTTCTTGAATCTTTGCCATCTTCTCTACGTTATCATCACCCACTGGTACCAGTACATAATCGTTCTCTTTTAGGCAGTGATCATTTGTAATATAGTAGTAAGAATTACCATCATCCTTAAATATTACATTGCAAAAGATGAGGTCACTTTCAAGTCTTGGTTTTCTTCTAATGACTTCTCTATTAAACAACTGAAGATTTGTATACTTTAAGACTGATTGATTAATTGTAACAAGAATTTCTTCAATATCTTTAGGTAGACCGTA
>CAYPHX010000115.1:0-1596 GCA_964410635.1 uncultured Erysipelothrix sp.
TTAATCCTATTGAAGGAAGATTTTCTGTTCTTACACCTTGATCATCATCTGTACTTAGACCCATCGTTGTATAGTTTTCGCCTTTTTCAATTGACTTGTTTAGTGCGTATTTCATATATATTAATGAATATATTATGACTACCGCACTTGTTACAATTCCTATTAAAGGTGCCGCTGTTAACGAGGTCCCTAAAGTGTTTGAAGGAATAAAGTTTGAACTTGCCGGCGTACCCGGAAGCATTGATAAGGTAAATGTTGCCATTCCCGCAAAGATAGGTACTGTTACTAAGTTCCATGGTAAGTCTAAACGTTTAAAGAGTGGTCTTGCCATTGGTATTAAGGCAAAACATACAACAAACATACTAATTCCCCCATATGTTAATAAAGCACTGATTAAAAATAATGAGACGAGAACAGAATAAGGTTTATCTGTTCCGATTTTGTTTAAAATAAAGTTGGCGATGGAAATAGTCGCTCCACTTCTTTCCATGTATTTTGCTAATATTGAACCGAGTAAGAAAACGGCAAAGTTGGTAATCAAGAAACCTGCTACAGCAGTCATATAAGACTGTTCTGCTCCTACCAACGATTCAAAAATTGGCATACTATTAAATACAATAACGATTAATGCTGCAACTGGTGCTGCTACAACTGGATTAACTCTTTTTAAACTTAGATAGATAATCGCTAATAATCCTAAGACAATTCCTATAATCCCTAATATTTGCATACTTACACCCCTATTCTAATTCTTTAACAATATTTTTAACTGCATTCATGAGGATCATTGCATCCATTCCGAAGCAGACAGCATCATACCCGATGTCATAGTCTTTCTTAGACGTCTCGATATCACCTGCATAGATGAAAGACATTTTCCCTGCTTTTTTACAGACATCACTAATGTGTTGAATGGCATCGATGATTTCTTGATCATCAAATTGACCAGGTTTACCTAAAGCTGTTGAGAGATCATATGGGCCTACGAAAATACCATCTACCCCATCAATAGCGACAATTTCTTCAATATTTTCTAAACATTCACGAGTTTCACATTGAGGAATGATTAATGTTTCCTCATTACTCACTTTAAAATAATGATCTAATCCTTGTGAAGCATAATCTGCTGTCCAGAACTTACTTCCACTTGTAGGAGCTACTCCACGATTACCAAGCGGAAAGTATTTTCCAAAGTCAACGAGTTCTTCGACTTCTTCAACTGTTTTAACATTTGGGATAATTAATCCTTGTGCCCCAACATCTAGCATCTTAAGCACAGAGTTTCTTTGTCCATCTTTAATTCGAACAAAAGGAGTAATTTCTGCTCCATTTGCCGCTCTAATAAATTGTTGTGTACTTTCAACATCAAATGGCCCATGTTCTGTATCAACGATGACATAGTCTAATCCACCGTACCCTAATAGTTCTACACCTGTAGCACTACCAATCTCATGAAAAGTTCCTAATACCTTTTCACCTTTCGCAATTTTTGCTTTTACCATGTTTTTCATATACGTCTCCTTTCACCGAATACTATTCGGTCTCATCGAATACATTATAGAATTATATGTAAGCGGTGTCAAGTGTTTTGTGGTA
>CAYPHX010000116.1:0-1501 GCA_964410635.1 uncultured Erysipelothrix sp.
TTCTCCTCTACCAATTGGATGTTCATCATGTTCATCAATCATTCCATCTTCATTGAACTCGTCAGACCATACAAGTTTCAAATTGTCTGAACTAATCAATTCACTCCCAACAGCATAATTATCTGTCTGTTCTGAACTATTTATTTTCTTACTATCATTTGCATTACATGCAATTAATGATACAGTGATTATTATTAAGCAAATTGTTTTTATTATTTTCATGCCTTAAAGAATATATTTTAATTATTAATTCACCCTGACTTACTCATTCCTGAATATATCATGCAGTTTTAATAAGTCTGGGTGAATTAAAGCAAACATATGGTTTATTTTATTTATAATGATAATTTATTACCAACCAAAATTTTGAACTAATTTTTTGTTCTTATTTAATTCTGTATTAGCAAATGGATAAAAGTATAACTTTTCAGATATATCATATTTTGAGTAAGTTTGTTTTTTGTAAATAATACTACCATTCTCTTCCTTAGTAATATTTACTTTATATATCTCTTTCATTTCATCTAAATCTTTCCAACGCCTCAAGTCCCAAAACCTTTGTCCTTCAAAAGCAAATTCAACTCTTCGTTCATTTTTAAGACGTTTTACAAACTCCTCCTTTGTAATAGAATTTGGCAATGCAGGCATATTGACATCAGATCTTTTGCGAACCATATTAACAGCTTCTAATGCGCTTAAGCTATATCCATCTTTATAAATAGGACTTTCGTATGCATTAATCATAGCTTCTGCATAGTTTAGAAGTATTTCAGCATATCTAAATATACCCCAATTATGATGTTGTGAAGTAGTTGTTTGACCGGACTCAAATGTAATACTTTTATTTACATATTTCTTTAGGTAATAACCCGTAGTTGTAGAATTCTGAATTGGCTGAGCATTTTTACCACCTTCAAATATTTCTACTGGAGTCTCAGAAGGCCATTTCATTCCATTATATACTACAGTCATAGCTAATCTAGGGTCTCTATTTTCATAAGGGTTTGCAGAATGAGAAGGATTATTCCAATCGAACAAAGTTCCATCTTTCATTTCGTATGCGCTTACTAAGTTTTCTGTAGGACAAGTAGATGTTTTTCCTCCAGTAACACCCATAGGGAAGTTTGCAGACTCGAAAGTTGTGCTTAGACCTACGGCTCTACATAAAATCATCTCTTTGCTTCTATTATTAGTAGCATTAAATAAGTTGCTATAGCTATCTAAAATGTAGCCATAAGATGCTGCATTTTTAATAATATCGTATGCAGCATCTGCAGCTTTTTTCCAATTTTCAACATTGTTTGTAGAATAAAGTGGACTGGCTAAGTATAATGATGCCCTTGACTTTAGTGCTAGAGCAGCGCCCTTAGTAATTCTCTGTAAATTTCCAATACCGCCAGGCATGTCATTGTAACTAATAGGCAAATGTTCAGCTACTTTGTCACACTCAGAAATTATGTGATTCAATACTACAACTGCATCAGAAGGTTCAATAGTATTA